>JALSNG010000096.1 GCA_026987155.1 Thermococcus sp.
GCACAACCTTGACGTACCTCCCCTGGCCAAACTCTTCCTGAGTTTGGGCCTGCCGGTTCCAAGGAGTGTGGAAGATGGAAGAAAACTTCTGGAAGAGTGGAAGGCCGGAGAGTTTAACCAGGGCTATTGACTTTTTTATGTTAAAGTTAAATTCTCCAACCAATCAAGTTGCCGCAAATTTTAAAAATACTATTGTAGCGAATTATTATGGTGACGTTCAATGATAAAGCAAATAAGAACCTTCCTCATGTTGGCGATAGTAACACTCTTGATAGCAACATCAGTATCAGCAGTATGGATACCGCCCAAAGACGGAATGGCAATAGTTCTGACAGATGAGAAGGGAAGAACCCTCAAGGGCTTCTCTGGAGATTATGAAATTCAGGTTCAGGTTGACGTTGCCACCCCTTCCGGCATTAAAACCCTCGGCCACTACAGGATCAAGCGCTCCGGATTCTGGAAGCTTGACACTACAAGGAGCATCGTGAAGGCGGCGAACCTGCGGAAACTCCTCCCAAGCATAAGCGAGGAGAAACGCTACGGAGTCAGGGTCTCCGTCTGGATTATAGACAGGGAGAACGGCGTTCTTTACAGGGGCATGGGTTCAACCCTCCTATCGGAGAAGGATTTGCAGGGAACCTCCAAGCGAGTAAAGATAGAACTCCTTGAGAAGGAATCCCTACCAAAGCCCAACCACGCAGGCTGGTACCACTATGAATGGCGCCCGGCAGAGGACTCCTGGGAAGCAGAAGACTACGTTGAGGTTCCCCTGCTGATCATCGATAACAAAGATGGAAAAGGAAAGCTACAGGGCTCAATTTCACTGGAGGCCACGTATAAAACGGAGTTCTCGGCGACTTTAGCGTATGGAACTGACCTGGAGACAAAGTTCAGGAGTGGCGACCCCGTCAAGGTCCTCTCCTCGTCCGTGACGATATACGGAAAGAAATGGGTTCCAGTTGAAGGCCACTATTACTTTGGAGACATCGTGGACGTTCCCAAGGGCAAGATGGGTTACGTATACATCTGGGCCAAACCCTACTACAGACACGAAAAAGAATACATCTGTGCCTGGGGAATGGGTGCTTATGGCTGCAGCGAGACTGGCAGGGAGAGAATAGACGTTGGAATTTATGAGGTGAAAGCGAGTAAAGGCGTCAACGGATACATAATTGACGGTGGAACATCCCTCGGCAGTCCGGATTTTGACCGAACGTTCTTTAGATTCACTAAAGAGAGCCTACAGCATCCACTTTCAATGAACAAAGGTATAACTCTGAAATATCTGCTAAAAGGTATTAGTAGAGACTGCGGCGTTAAGTTCGGTATAGGAATCCCTGTAGGTGCTATTGCTGTCGCGTTCGGAGCACCTGCACCGGTTGCCGGATTGGTGGCGTCGGTTCAGTACGAGAAAGCGGGGAGTATTACAATCGATGGTGTCATAAAAGAGAACGGCCCTTCAGTGATGATCCACGCATTCAAGAGCCCCCAGGAGTACAACTTCAAAACCGGATGGTTCAGCTCCTGCTCAGTGGAGATTCCAATGGGATTCTACGTGAAGAGCAGTTAGGCCTCTTTTCCCCCACATTTCTACTCTCTCTTCCCCCCAAATGACGAGACTTTCAGAAAAAAAGTAAGGATAACCGGGAATCAGTCTCAAATCGCCTTCTCCAGAAACTCTAACCCAAGCTCAAGGTACTCCTTAGCTTTCTCCTCGCTTTTTGCCTCGCTGAAGACCCTGATTATCGGCTCGGTTCCGCTTGCCCTGACCAGAACCCAGCCGTCAGGGAAGAGCACCTTGGTTCCGTCCGTTGTGTCAACGTTGTAGCCTTCGGCTTTGGCAAGCTCCGCAACCTTCTCGACTATCGCCTTCCTGTCGCCTTCCACTTCCCTCTTCGTCTTGAATTGGTAGTACTTCGGCAGTTCATCGATCAGCTCGCTGAACTTCTTACCCGATTTCGCGAAGATCTCGACTATCTTTGCAGTTGTCATCGCCCCATCCCTGCCGAGGACGAAGTCCGGGAAGATAACGCCGCCGTTCTCCTCTCCGCCAATGGTTCCATCCTGCTCAAGTAGGGCCCGAGCGACAATCAGGTCGCCGACTCTGGTTCTCATTACCTTCGCGTTGTTCCTCTTCGCTATATCGTCGAGCAGGTTGGAGGTGGCTATGGTTGTAACCAAAAGCCCCCCTCCGTTCTCCCTCAGAACGGCATCGGCAACGAGCGCGAAGGTCTTGTCGCCCTGTATAAAGCGTCCGTTCTCGTCTATGAAGACGGCCCTATCTGCATCACCGTCCTGTGCAACCCCAAAATCGGCACCGAGTGCCTTTACAATCTCCATGAAGCCCCTTAGGTTTTCCTCGTTAGGCTCGGGGTTTCTGGCCGGGAAGTGGCCGTCGGGGTGGGCGTTCACGCTCACCACTTTGCAGCCGAGCTCCCTGAGCAGGTACGGGAGCGTTAAAGAGCCAGCGCCGTTGGACGTGTCCACAACCACGAAGGGACGGCGCTTTTTGATGGCCTCCACGTCGACTCTGCTCTTAATCGCCTCGATGTAGGGCTTGATGATGTTCTCTTTCCTGACTTCGCCCATCTCGTCCCATTTAGCCCTTTCGAAGTCCCCGCTGAAGAAGACCTCCTCAACTATTGCTTCCCTCTCCTTCTTCAGCCCCATGCCGTTTGGCTCGAGGAGCTTTACCCCGTTGTACTCAGGTGGGTTGTGGCTGGCAGTTATCACAGCTCCTCCGTCGGCATTGAAGTGGTTGGTGGCCCACTGTATCGCGGGAGTTGGGGCTATTCCAACGTCGATAACGTCACAGCCAACGCTGAGGAGACCACTGATAAGCGCGCCCTTTAGCATCTCTCCGCTGACGCGGGTGTCCCTACCGACAACCACTAACGGCCTCTCCCTTCCCTCGCGTTTGAGCATCGTCCCGAAGGCCATGCCCATTTTGAGGGCGAATTCAGGCGTTATCTTCTCGTTCGCTATTCCCCTGACGCCGAAGGTTCCAAAGAGCCTTCCCATTGCAATCACCTCAACTTAGTTGTTGTGCAAGGTTTATTATTGCCATTACGAAGATGTAAAGGCCATAAACAAACGCTCCAACCTGGAAAAGGGCTACGGCGGCTTTAATAGCCCTTCTTTCTGAGAGGAGGGGCATTGGGAGTCCGATTACAATGGCTCCAAAAAGGAATACTACGGCCGTTTTTATTTTCCCGTAGTCAACCGGTACACGAAGTCCCTGGTAGTGGAATCTTACAGTTTCACCGCCCACAACAAGAGAGAACTGGGCATTTTTGAGCCCTACGAGGAGGATATACGACACTACAAGGACGAAGAGAAGAGTCGGAAGAAGGTTCATTGAGAGGGAAGAGACGAGGGAGCTGAGGCGCTCCCAACCATCCCCGCAGGGCTTTTCGTTTTCCACTTCACACCCTCCCAAAGTCGTCACTAAAGCGGACTATGTCGTCCTCCCCAAGGTACTCTCCAATCTGGGTCTCTATGACCTCCAAAATGACCTTTCCAGGGTTCTCAAGGCGATGCTTGACCCCGGCCGGGATAAAGGTGCTCTCCCCCGGCCTGAGGAGTATCTCCCTGTCACCAACCACGACCCTTGCCGTGCCTCTAACAACCACCCAGTGCTCGCTCCGGTGGTAGTGCATCTGGAGGGAGAGCTTCTTGCCCGGTAAAACCGTCAGGCGCTTTATCTTGTAACGTTCACCCTCTTCGAGTACGGTGTAACTCCCCCAGGGCCTGTAGGCCGTTCTGTGAACCATGACACGTTCATCACCGAGCTCCTTTAAGGTTCGGTATACTTCTTTGACCTTCTGACTCTCCCCTTTCTTGGAGACCAGAAGGGCATCCCCTGTGTCTATAATTATCAGGTCATCAACGCCAACCGTTGCCGTGAGTCTTTCCGTCATTATGAGGTTGTTGTGAGAGTTTACGCCGACATGGTAACCCTTCTTTCCGCTGACCCGGATGGCGTTTCCGGATGAGTCCTTCTCAAGAACCTCGTATATTGCATCGAAGCTCCCAAGATCACTCCACTTCGTGTTGAGTGGAACCACTGCGGCTTTCTCGGTCTTCTCCATGAGACCGTAGTCTATGCTCACTTCCGGTGTCTTTCTGTAGATTTCCCCTATGTCGCCCCCTTCCTCAAATGCATTCCACACCTCGGGAGAGTGCTTCCGAACCTCGTCAAGGAAGAGAGAACTCGAAAAGGCGAACATTCCACTGTTCCAGAGGTAGCCCCTTGCAACGTACTGTTTCGCAGTTTCAAAGTCGGGTTTCTCCTTGAATTCCTCAACCATATGGCCGAGAACTTCCTCCCCAAGCTTGATCTCATCTCCGGGCCTTATGTAGCCGTAACCGGTATGGGGTTTTGTGGGTCTTATCCCAAAGGTAACGAGGTAGTCCTTGGCCAGTTTTTGAGCCCTTTTAAACGCGTCCCTGTATGCATCGTTAACCATTATCATGTGGTCGCTTGGAAGTACTGAAACGATGGAATCTCCGAAGTCTTCCTGAATCTTAAGCGTTGCCCACAGAATAGCGGGGAGAGTGTTCTTGGAAGCGGGTTCAAGGAGAAGATTGTCCTCTGGGAGTTCGACACCGAGCTCCCTTAAATCGTCGAGAACACGGAAACGATAAGCTTCGTTGGTAACAATCACTATCTCGGAGGGTTTTGAAAACATTAAGGCTCTCTCCACCGTCTTTTGAAAGAGACTGCCTTTGTTGAATAGTTTTATGAACTGCTTGGGCATTAACTCCCTACTCAAAGGCCAAAGACGCGTTCCCTTACCACCGGCCAAGATAACCGTCTTCACGATATCACCCCCAGGAGTTCTTCGATGGAGTTTATGCGCATGGCCTTTGGATGGAAGAGGTTACCCACCATGAAGGCTTTATCAACGACGTCAAAGAGGGGAAAATCATTCTCGCCATCCCCAACGGCGTAGCTCTCCACCGGGCCATGAAGCGAATACAAGTCAAGAAGAATCTTGGCCGCCCTGCCCTTATCGGTGTCCCCGGTAACTCCGATGAACCTGCTCCCCCGTGAAACCTTAAGCCCTTTCTTATTGAGCTCCATTTCAAAACCTTCCCTCTCCCAGCGGAATATGGTCTCGCTGTACTCCCTCTCCGTTGCGAGCTTGGCCAGGTTCTCAGGAAGTCCGGTGAACTCCATGATCTCCCTCAAAGTGGAATTGCCGTAGTATTTCAGCCCGTATGTTGGGGCAATAGTGTCGAGGTGCCCCTTGATCTCTGGGTAAGGTTTGCCAAGCTCAGCAATCAGGTAACCCTCCTTTCTGGGCCATTTGTGACCAATAATTTCTGATGGGAAATAGTCCTCCGGAATCAGGATGGCACTTCCGTTCTCGACTATGAAGGGTCCCTTAAGTCCCCAGGTTTTTCTGTAGTATTCCTGCTCAGTCCGTGTTTTTGAGGAGTTCAGAACTACTTCAAAGCCGGCATCTAAAAGGGAACGGACTACGGGCTCTCCCTGTTGGGGGGAATAATCGTCTCCAATTAGGGTTCTGTCGAGGTCGAGGAAGATCACCCTCATTTTCACACCTCGAATCTGAGGAGGGTCTCACCTTCGTCCTCAAGGGTTTTCATCCACTTATCCACGTCTATTCCCTCTATCGGGGACATCACAAGGGGCTTTGGTGGTTCCTCGCCTTCCCGGAGGAGGCCGTGAAGCTTGAGTTCTTTTATAATGTCCTCCCGCAGGTTCTTGGTGGCGATTTCCGAGTGGTATATGGTTCCAAGGGAGCTGAGTATCATCTCCTTCACGTGCCTCTGACCTTTGTCCTCGTGGAGGTGCGGGTTCAGGGTCTCGATTTGGAACACTTCAATACCCTCGTCGTAAACTTCAGAATGCTCATCCTTGCCCCACCTTCCGAAGGTCTCGAAAAGGTAGACGAGCTCGAAGGGTTCTATGGAGTAACCGGTTGAAAAGGGCATTATCTCTGCAAGTTTCATGCTCATCGCGTGCTCGCCAGCGTTGCCTGTGGATATTATGCTCGTCTCGAAGTTCGTGGCAACGCCAAAGAGGGCGTTCATGTAGCGATTGGTTATCTCGCTCACCCGCCCCCATTTCCTGAAGTAGAGGCCCTTCGTAGTCACTTTTGGCTTGTGACGCCAGCTAAGGCGAACCATTGCATATTCGCTTTCGCTCATTAAAAAGCCAGCAGCGTAGTCCTTCACGTACTCGTTGACTGAGCCTGGAATGTAGTTGTCGGCATCCACAAAACCCACGTACTTGGCCCCTATTGCCTTCGCGAGGAGCATTCCAATTATCATCCCCTCGCCCTTCCCGCTCCTAACGCCACCGTTACCATCGAGTATGTCCCCGTAACCGACTTCCTCGAAAGCCTTTGCGAGACCGGGGTCCCTCTGGTGAACCATCATTATCCTGGAGCGGGTCAAGTTGTAGAAGTGCTTGACAAGGTCCACCTCCTGCTTGAACAGGTTGGGGCCCTCTCGTTTGCTATTTGATACCACTATGATGGGACACTGGTGAGGGATTGCCTTCAAAACGCCGTCTATCAACTGGAGCTTTTCGTTCTTCATCGGGACGACGATGGCTATGTCCTCAAGGATCTGGTAAATCTCCTCCCTCGGGACATTCGTTACGGTAAAACTCCCAACATCCCTCGTCTCACTGTCGAGCTTTATAACTTTCTGAACTTCAAATATCTCGACGGCTCCAAGGAGCTCTTTATACACTGGGGCCTCCAAAAGCAAGTTACCACCTCCAATGGCATTAGGAAATGAAAAGGAATTTCCGCAGAATATTAGGGCAATTCAAAATAAAAAGGTTTGCCTTACGGCCTGAGGGAGAACTCCCCGATGAATGCAGAGCTCGAAATGGTGTCCCCTATACCTACCGTACTCTTGGGTTTCTTGGCGATCTTCGTCGGGATGAACGTCAACTGCCTCCCTTCAAGCTGGGCAATGCCCTTCTCCATGCCGTACTCCTTGGAGAGGGCCTCCTCAACGGGTTTTGCACTCTCGTTGACCGGAACGTCCATGGCCTTAACTACGTCGTTGATTGAACCAACGTCTCCGAGTTTTGCCTTGGAGGCTGCTGCCAAAGCAGCAAAGAGAAGGGCGTCGCGGATGAACCCCCCGGAATAATCCGTTAGGGCCAAGTAGTAGCCGTAGGTGTGGAAGTGGATCCTCCTCACACCGGTTTCCTCCGCCAGTTTCAGCATGGCTTCAGTAACGGCTACGGGGTCAACCGGATCCCCT
>JALSNG010000097.1 GCA_026987155.1 Thermococcus sp.
CCTCATCCACCACAGCACTAATATCATGAACGCTAACCCGTTCGTCCTATTGAGCCTGTGGCTGTACGCCAGAAACCTGAGCCTGCTCCTACCCTCCAACGCCGTCCACTGATATCTCGGTAAATGCGCATCGAACAGATGTTTTACCACCTTAGTGCCAAGCGTCCCCTTGTCTGCTATGTCTTTCGTGTCAACCTGCAACAGCTTGAACGGCTATAATGGGCCCCAAAAACTGGACCACGTGCTAAGGTGAGAGACAAGAGGTAAAATAAAGCGCGTGGAGGGAGAAAATGGCGAACACAAGGAAGCGTTACAGTGCGGGATTCAAGTTCAAAGTAGCGTTAGAGGCAGCGAAGGGGCAAAAGACGGCCAACGAATTGGCCAGTGAGTTTGGGGTCCATCCGAATCAGATCAGTCGGTGGAAGCAGGAGTTGTTGGAAGAGGGTGCGGAGGTATTTGTCAGGAAAGGTTCCCGGAAGAGGGAAGAGGAGATACAATCGGAGCTTTACGAGCAGATCGGGCGGCTCAAGATGGAGCTTGAGTGGTTGAAAAAAAAAGCTGCCAAGTACGGCTGAGGGTAAGCGGAGGTTGATAGAGCCTGAGCACGGAGAGTTGAGCATTCGTCGGCAGTGTGAATTGGTGGGGTTGAGCCGGTCTTCCTGGTACTATCAGCCTGCGGGAGAAAATGAAGAGAACTTGGTGTTGATGAGGCTGATAGATGAGCAATACACCAGAGCTCCGTTCTACGGATGGCGCCGTATGACGGCGTACCTGCGGAGGTTAGGGTATTTGGTTAATCACAAGCGTGTGAAGCGGCTGATGAGAGTGATGGGGCTGGAAGGGATATATCCGAAGCGGAAGACGACGAAGCCTGGTGCTGGGCATCGTGTGTACCCATACCTGCTACGAGGGATGAAGATAGAGCGTCCCATGGAGGTGTGGAGCACAGATATCACGTATGTGCCGATGGTGGGCGGGTTCATGTACCTGGTGGCGGTCATGGACTGGCACAGCCGGTACGTGGTCTCGTGGCGGTTGTCCAATACGTTGGATGGCGTGTTTTGCCGGGAAGCGTTGAGGGAGGCATTAGAGCAAGGAAAGCCAGCGATATTCAACACAGATCAAGGGGTTCAGTTCACCTCTGAGAAATTCACTGGCATTCTGGAGGATGCAGGAGTACGGATTAGCATGGACGGACGAGGGAGAGCGCTGGACAACATTTTCGTCGAGAGGCTCTGGAGGAGCGTGAAGTACGAGAACGTTTACCTGGCGGAGTACAGGACGGTGATGGAGTTGGAGTCCGGACTGAGAGCATACTTTCAGTTCTACAACCATGAAAGGCTCCATCAAAGCCTGGATTACCGCACACCAGCGGAGGTGCATTTTGCAGAGAGCGAGCTTTGACCGAGGGTAATGTTCAGGGTATACTGGACATTGAAATCCCATTCATGGAGAGAGGGATACCGGTGTGGGTATGCCTTCCCGTTATCCCTCACCTTTACACCTTATTTTGGGCGTTTCGTGGTCCAAAGAATGGGGCCCACCTCACGGCTCTCGTTCCTCCCAT
>JALSNG010000098.1 GCA_026987155.1 Thermococcus sp.
CGGCTTTAAGCGCATTGAGTGCTCTCTCAACGGCCTTTTGGGAGTAGTCCGCATACTTGAGCCCGTTCAGGACGCCAAGGAGTTTTTGGGCTTCGAGTTTGATGTCAGCCGAAGAATTCTCGATGCCCTTCTTGGTTGCGGGGTATTTTGGTTTTTCTTCTACCTCGACAATTTTTCCGGCAGCAGCTTCTTCAGATGTTCTGCGAGCTGGTGCATCTCCTCGATCTGTTCTATCTTTCCGTTCAGCGGTTCGAGTACATACCTACCACTCTTGTATTGGAGTGTCTTTGCCTGCATCTCGCCGATCTTCTCCGCAGCCCTTGCTGCCATTTTGATGTATTGTATGTAATCTCCGAAGTCCACACCTGCCCGTGATAGCCCTCCAAACTCCCAGAGAGCCTCTGCTATTTCGTTTAACTTTTCTCTGACCAGGCGGTCGTAGGGCATCGTGTGGTACGCCGCGAGCCGTGTGTTCATAACGTGGTCGTCACATATTCGGTTAATCTTGCTTTCTACCGGGTCTACGAACTCATTACTCTCTCTACAATCCTCGGAAGAACGATCCGTTCTACCGCCTTTTGAACTCCAAATTCATCCCTGTGCCTGACCTTTGCTGCCTCTCAGCAGGTTCCCCCGTTTTCGGTAATCGTTCCCGTTTCAGGAATTTTTCTGATCCCGTGGACCTTTGCACGGATCTTGCGCTTCCCGAAGTACTTCCCCTTCACGGGCAGTTCGACTTCGCGAATTCCCGTTGAGTGGTATCCAACCATTTGTCTCACCCATCGACGATAACCATCGCCTTTTTTCGGCTACTCACCAAGGGGGATAAGACTTTTGAAACCCCCGGGCTCCAAGTTCCCGGCGAAGGGCTATTACTCCTCACCTCCCCATCTTTCTCCTGAGCCAGCCCCACGCATCGAACAGCCACTCAAGGTACAGCCATAGGGATTCCGTGAATGCCTCCCAGCGGAGGAGCTCCCTTAATGAGACACCCATGACCACCGCAGCGGGGGGAACGAGAGCAGTCGCGTAGAAGCTGAACTGGGTTTTCCCACCGAGAACGTACTGAAGGGCGAAGAAGCCCACAGTGCTCCAGAAAACGAGAAAAGGCTCAAGGATTCTCCTTCTTCTGCGGTAGAGCCAGGGCATGGCAAGGATAAAGAGCACCATTGCGAGGAGCAAGAAGGGGTCAGTTTGGGCGAATATGTTGGGGTCAAAGTGAAGTGTAAATGGCCGGTAGTTAATGAACCACTGCCAGAAGGGAGAGGTGTTTGGATTCGGGCCCTTGTAACTCAGATGCCATCTGAAGCTCCCCAAGAAGTTGTTGAGCCACTTCCTGAACCCCACGACTGCTATAGCCGGCAGGTTTGGAACCACGAAGGAGAGCGCGGGGACAACGCTGACGGTGAGCAGGAACTTTAACAGACTTTTCTCTTCCTTAAGAGCGCGATAAACCAGTACCGGCCATCCAAAAGCTCCGCTCAGCTTCGTTGCGGCTGAAAAACCGATTGCAACTGCAGCCGTCCGAGTTTTCTCGTAAGCGAGAAAAAGAACGAAGAGTGCTACCCCAAAGGCAACGTAGATATCGAGCATCGCAGCGACAGCCGTGGACTGGAGCACAGGATCCGCTGCCGTGAACACAACCGCTATCAGGGAAGCGAGATAACTGCCCG
Organism: Thermococcus sp.; assembly: GCA_026987155.1. Taxonomy (GTDB): domain Archaea; phylum Methanobacteriota_B; class Thermococci; order Thermococcales; family Thermococcaceae; genus Thermococcus. The sequence continues at coordinate 1,674 of JALSNG010000098.1, forward strand.
TTATTCTCCAAGTTGCGAGGAGAACCATGAGCTGAATGAAGAGGAAAACCACCAAGCCAGGAAGTCTCCAGTCAACGGGGCTGTCTCCAAAGAGCATTCCGAGCATTATGAAGTCCTTACCCAAGAAGGGGTGTTCGAGGTTCAGGTAGTTCTGGATGTTCTCCTTGTCTGGATACCAGTAGCCGGAAACGACAGTGTAGGAGTCGCTTGGAAGGGCCGTGGAAAGATCCTCCAAAAACTCACGGAAGTTCTCCGCCGGAATCTCGTAGTAAACCCCGGGGAATTCATAGTATTCCTTCCTAACGCTGGCCCCCTCAAGGGTGGCGTAGTAATCCACCTCCGAAAGGTAGAGGAGCTTACTGCTATCGTTTGAGAATATAACGTTAATGCCCTCCAATCCGTCGTGCCTGTAATGAGCCTGAAATCCCAGCCTGTGAAGAACGTTTCTGCTCGCCGAAACGTACCATACCTCGTCTCCAATGTAATCGTTAACCTCGGCGGCGATCCTGTAGGTATACCAGAAGGATGATCCCATGATCAGAATCACGAGTGCTATGAAAGCCACCCTCTTCTTATCCATGTTCCCACCGCGAAAAATAATCGGTGAACTTTTTAAACCTCCCGCCAACCCTAAAGCGATGAACGAGGAAAAGGTGAGACTTGCTGAAGAACTCGTACGGAAGGGACTGGACGAAAAAAAGCTCCGCCACAAACTTGGTCCGGACTGGAGGCTCCTGGTAGAGATAGCGAAGGCGCGGATAAGGGCGCGTGATAAGTTCTCCCGGGATGACCTTTGGATGGATCTTGAAGGTCTGCGCTACGCCACCCACGAAGTGGTCGCGAGATACAGGGCCGAAAGACTTGAGGAGTTCGGAGTCAGGAGCATAGCGGATGTTTCCTGCGGAATCGGGATTCAGGTAATCTTTTACGCGATGAAGGTTGAGAAGGCCTGCGGCGTGGACTTGGATCCGCTGAAGGTAGAGTTCGCAAAGAGGAACGCGGAGCGCTATGGTGTCACCAACATCCAGTTCATACACGGGGACTCCCTAAGCCCGGAGATAATCGAAAGAATCACCGCCGAGGTTATCTTCTCCGATCCTGCACGGCCTCCGGAAATGCCTGAAAGAAAACTTGAGGACCTGCTCCCCAGTCCTCTCAAAATCTACGAGGCCTACAAATCCAAAACCGATTCCTTCATCTTCGACCTTCCCCCGCAGATGAGGCGGGAGAAAGTCCCATGGAGAGGAGAGTTCGAGTACATAGACCTTTACGGTCATCTCAACAGGTTGACCTTCTACACGGAACCGCTCGCAAGAGCCGAGAGGAGTGCAGTGATCCTGCCGGCCGGTGTTAGACTTGAGAACGACCCGGATCTTGAGCACATCGTCGAATGGACGGCGGAGCCGGGGGATTACCTTTACGAGATACCACCTGCCGTGGACTACGCGGACCTTATAAACGAGCTTTTCCACAGCCTCGATGGCACTCCAATGATGCTCCTCCGAGAGAAAAGGCGGGTTTTAGCGACTGGGAACGAACTCCTGAGAAGCCCCTACCTCAAGAGAACCTACGCCCTCGTGGGGACAATCCCCTTCCACCCGGTCAGGATAAACGACTTCCTTAGGAGAGAGGGCTTTGGAAGGGCGACATTAAAGATGAGCGTGCCACAGCAGGAGTACTGGAGGTTGAGAAAGCGCATAGAGGCCAACCTGCGGGGGGATAGGAGGGCTTTCGTTTTCAGGCTCGGGGATAGGGCTCTGATAGCGGAGGAAGTTTATTCTTCCTAAGAAAGCCTTTTAACTTTCCGCTCCAAGTGCTGGCAACAGAAGGTGGGTGGTTGCCGTGTGCGGGATAATAGGTTACATAGGAGACGGAAGGGCATGTGAAATCATCGTCAAAGGTCTGAAACGTTTGGAATACCGGGGCTACGACTCCGCGGGAATAGTTACTGGAGACGGTGAGAGGCTTTACATAAGGAAGGGTGCCGGAAGGATAGATGAGCTCGTCCAAAGACTCAATTTCCTTGAGATGCCTGGAAACAGGGGGCTCGGGCATACGAGGTGGGCCACCCACGGGGTTCCCAACGACACAAACGCCCACCCCCACAGAGACTGCACCGGGAGGATTGCTCTCGTTCACAACGGCATCATCGAAAACTTCGCGGAGCTGAAGGAAGAACTCCTCAAGAGGGGCCACAGGTTTGAGAGCGACACCGACAGCGAAGTGATAGCTCACCTCATAGAGGAAGAACTTAAATTCGAAGGAAGCTTTGAAGAAGCCCTGAGGCGGGCCCTCCTTCGGTTGAAAGGTTCCTTTGCCCTCGGCGTTGTCTACTCTGGGGAGCCAGATAGGATATATTTCGTGAGAAATGAAAGCCCGCTCGTACTTGGAATAGGGGAGGGCGAAAACTTCGGTGCGAGTGACGTCCCGGCATTCCTCGAATACACCAATAAAGTCGTGTTCTTAGATGACGGGGAGTATGCAGTGGTTAAACCCGACTCCTGGGAAGTCAAAAAGATCAAGACGGGGGAGAGGGTTCACAAAGAGGTGAAGAGAATAGACTGGAGCCTTGAGATGGCCGAAAAATCCGGTTTTCCCCACTTCATGCTGAAGGAGATATTTGAACAGCCCAAGGCTGTGATGGATGCAATACACGGCAACTCGGGAGTTATTGCCGGAATTGCCAAGGAGATAGCGGCTTACGATAAAATAGTCTTCGTCGCCATGGGCACCTCGTACCATGCGGCACTCGTGGGGAAGTACCTTTTCCAACGCCTTGTGAAGAAAGTTCCTATAGTCGAGGAGGCGAGCGAGTTCAGGTACGAGTTCGGGGATTTGGTTGATGAGAAAACCCTTGTGATAGCCATAACCCAGAGCGGAGAAACTGCCGACACCCTCGCGGCGATGAAGCTGGCCAAGAAGAGGGGTGCAAAGGTGCTCGCCATAGTCAACGTCGTTGGAAGCATGGCCACGAGGATAGCTGACATGACCCTCTACACTCACGCTGGGCCGGAAATCGGCGTTGCAGCGACCAAAACATACACCACACAACTGGCCGTGCTGACTATGCTAACAATAGAGACGGCAAAGTTCCTCGGGACAACGGAGAGGGAAAAGCTCCTCATGCTTGAGGAAGAACTCAAAAAAGTTCCCGACGCCATTTCAAAGGCCCTTGAACTCCACGGGGTCATAAAAGAGCTGGCAGAAACTCTAACGTCCTCCAGGGATGCCTTTTACATAGGCAGGGGGATTGGATTTCCAACTGCCCTTGAGGGAGCGCTCAAACTCAAGGAGATAAGCTACATACACGCCGAGGGACTTAGCGCGGGTGAACTCAAACACGGTCCCCTTGCCCTCTTGGAGGAGGGGGTCCCCGTTGTGGCAGTGGCACCAACTGGAAAAACCCTTGAAAAGCTCATCAGCAATGTGGAAGAGGCAAAGGCGAGGGGAGCAAGGGCCATAGTTGTCGGGAGTTCCGAAGCACTTAAAAGGGTCGCCGACACGTTAATAGCGATGCCCCCCCTCGACGAGCTCCTGAGTCCAATGGTGTACGTTGTCCCCCTCCAACTGATGGCGTACCATCTCGCAGTTTTGAGGGGCAACGACCCCGACAAACCAAGAAATTTAGCAAAGTCCGTTACGGTTGAATAAATAATTATGGGGCGGTGAAAACAATGAACGTCGACTTGGTATTAAGGATATTAAGTGTTTTGGCTTTGCTGATTGGATTCATCTGGGGGTTCAACAGAGCTAAGAAAATTCAAAAAACAAAAAGTTCAAAAACGCCTACAAAATACACCACTATTTACGATGAGTTCAAGACCTACGGGATACCTCTTCTCGTGCTCTTCCTCTCTTACCTCGCCTTCAGACTCAGGAACATGACATCCAACTATAAGACCTTCTGGGATCCGGATACCTTCTTCCACTACGAGATGTATAGGGAAGCCATAACCCACTGGATTCCAAAGTATTTTGCCTACGCCAACCCGCCGGTCGGAATAAAGGCGGGCGGATACCTCGGCCTTTACACCATGCAAGCGGTGTTTTATAAGGTCGTTTCGGCCTTTGGTTACGATCAGCTTGGTGCGTTTAAGCTCTGGCCACCCTTCATAGGGGCCCTCACCGTGGTGGCAATATACCTCCTTGGAAGGAAACTCCACTCCGACTGGGCCGGTTTTTGGGGTGCGGCTTTCATTGCATTCTCAAGCGCGAACTATTACAAGACCATGTCCGGTAACAACCGTGGTGAAGGTCCTTTCATGGCCTTCTTCCTTCTGGCGGTTTTCTTCCTGATAGCATACCTCGACGAGAGGGAGTTCAACTGGAAGAAAATAAGCTGGGGCGCCCTTTACCTACTCTCCAGCCTTCTCTTCATGGCAGCATGGACTGGAAGCACCTTCGGTGTGAGCATCCTGTTAGCCTTCGCCGCGGTGCATCCGGTGATACTCTTTACCTTTGGAAAGATCACCGAGCTCCGGAAGTTCGTGTACGAATTTTACCCCCTCTACGGCTTATCCCTCCTCCTCGGCTTGCTCCTCACTGGGAGCGGGTTCGTTAACATAAAGTGGTTCCTCATATTTGCCTTGGAAGCTTTCCTGGGCCTGTGTGTCCTCGTCGCAATCATGCTCTTCGGGGAAAAGTTGAAGCTCAACTACTCGGACAAGACCCATCGCTTTGGCGTAGTCGTCGTGGTGTCTCTTGTGGGCATGCTCGCGGCTTACCTATACTTCGGCCATGACCTCTTAAAGTTCATGGGCGGTGCCTATCAGTCAAACCCGCTCTATCAGACGGTTGCGGAGCTGGCAAAGACAAGCTGGAGTACTGTTAAGGCGTCCTTCAGCGTTAGGGGTAATGATGGTCTTCTCTTCCTGCTCTCGCTTCTTGGCTTTGCCATAGTGTTCCTCCGCTTCCTAAGGAAGCTCATACACAACGACTTGACGGGTTACAAGGAGGTCTTTCTCGTAACCTACTACCTCGCGTCGATATACCTTCTCTTTATGGCCGTTCGTTTCACTTTCCAGGCCTCGGGGGCGGTAATGCTCCTCGCTGGGGTGGGCGTTGGTGAAATTTTCCTGTTCGTGGAAGGTATGAAAGAAACGACATCAACCAAGACCCTTTACGCCCTTCTCCTGATACTCCTCTTCATACCCCTCCCCATAGCGAGCGGGCAATATCTCAACAAGTACGCCGAGAGCTACTCCAGGGCGAGTGGCTCGGTTCCCGGCGACTGGGTCAAAACCCTGGATTGGCTCAGAGAAACAAGTAACCCACTTGACAGCGCGACCAGCTGGTGGGACTACGGTTACTGGATTGAGTCCAGCCTTCTCGGTCACAGGAGAAGTGCCACCGATGGTGGTCACGCCTACGACAGGCGATACATAGTTGCGGACTTCTTCTCCCATTATGGTAAAGATGCCGAGCAGGACTTCGAGGCTTGGGAGCTGAACTACCTCATA
>JALSNG010000099.1 GCA_026987155.1 Thermococcus sp.
GCTTGGGGAATACATCAAAGATTACGGGTACGCGTTCGCCATAGAGAGGCCCTTTTTGTTCAAGACCCCAATGAGCAGAGGTGAGATGAAGGAGCTATATGGAGTTAACATCGAAGGAATAATCCATCTATCCAGGAGAACCCGAAAGCCCTGGGTTAAAGCTTTAATAGGGGACCTCCTGGCAAGGGAAGCGGTATACCTTTAGCCGTCCTTTCCCCCGCCTTCCTCCGGCTCGACCTTCACGTAGGGGCCGAGGCTCAGGCTGTTTATCTCCCCCTGGGTCAGGAGCCTGCTCTTCACCTTCTCCCCGACGAGGGCACTGTTGCCGAGGGGATCCATTATCTTAACTGTGAGGGGTTTTTTGCCCTCTTTTACAGCCTCAATGTATTCCAAGATTTCGTCGGCTTTCTTAACTGCCTCCTCGTCCCCTTCCTGCCTCCTAAACTCCCTTGCCATCAGCAGGGTCTCCCGAACCCTCTCAAGAACACCTTCTACGTTGGTTACGAAGCCTTCGGCGGCAGGTCCGGGCTCTATCTTGACGCCGATTTCTTCCAGTTCTATCGTCCCGCTCTTGCTCCTAACGACGCGGGTGAAGAGGTCCTTTTCCCCTTCAACTCTCACGCTGTAGAGCTTCGGGGGCCTGTCCTCAAGGATCATGACATCGGCGTTTCTATACCCACAACGCTCGCAGATTATCGTGCTCTCCATGACCTTACCGAAGTAGGGAATCTCGTGGACGTGCTGTATTGCCTTAAGCGTACCCTTGCCGCCGCAGATCGGACAGTCTCCAAGACTTATTACCTGAATTTCACCGGGTTCACTCCTTCCACTCATCCCAACCACCAGACTACCGGGAAAAGGGGAACTTATAAATACATGGGTAAAAAAGAGACGCTCACTTAGCAATCTTTATGTCTGCGGGAACGAGGAGCAACTTTATTTCGTGCTTGCATATTTTAGCCGCCTGGCCCCCGAGGGCATTGACCATCCCCTTTATCTGCTCCGCCACCTTCTCGATTAGATCCGGTCTTGACTCGAGGGGGCTTAGGTCAACGAGCACAACGTTGCCATCCTGGAGCTCCTCCGAGATCCTCTCAAGATCGGAGTAGCTGGTAACCACTATCTTCTTCACGTACCTTATCTGGGGCTTAACGAGTTCCACAGCAAGAACATCCTCCTCGAGAGGCACTACATCGATGTCACGCCTCGGGGCAACATCCTTCTTGACGGAAGCAGGCACCTTTTTCTTCGGAGCAGTTTCCTTCTTCTTAAGGCTATCAAACAATCCCATAACGAGTCCCCCCAATTAATCGTGAGGCTGGGTTAAATTGAAGGTTTCTCTTTATATCTCTTTTCCCTCCAATGAAAAAGTGACAAAAATAAGGGGGGTTCATCCGGATCCGACCGCCTTGAGTATCCTTTCCCTCAGCTCTGATGCCTTCTGAATGGCGGTATCAACCGCGTACATGACCTCCTCCAGTTTGAAGGAACCACCTTCACCCTTCTGGACGGACGATATCATCCCGTTCTCATCCGTGGTTACGGTTATTCTTCCATCCATAACGCGCTCCTCATCGAGAATGGGGTCCACAAGGATTGTCGAACCTATTTTGGCAAAGGTCACCGGAATCGGCACCCTGCTGACCGGCAGTGGATCGTATTCTTCAAGGACCTCAACCTCACCTGTCGAGTCGTCGTAGCTCACCTTGGGAACCCTCGTACTTAGGAGGGCGGCTATTGCACCAATTCCCGTCGCATCGAGAAGGTTTCCGTCGTGGTCGAGAACGTGGACGTCCACGAATACCACTCTCACGAGTTTTCCAGGCACTATAACGAGCTTCTCCAGTTCTACCGCCCCGCTTTCCCTTATGCCCCTATCAACAACGCGCGCAAGTTCTATTGCGTTTTCATCGGGTGGTCCAGGCTCGAAGCTGGGGGAAGCGAGGGGTACGAGTTCAACGTTGGTGGTTATGACGCCCTTATCCGGAAGGTCTGGGAAGGGCTCCCCCATGTCAACTTTAACGCCAACCAGAACCTGGGTGTTGCCAAGTCTGACCCACGCGGATCCTTCCGCCTTCTCAATGACGTTGACCTTAATCTCAAGGTCGCGGTAATCCTCGAGACCCCTACCGTCTACTCGTTTTCCCTCTTTGAGAAGGTTTAGGATGTGATCGCGCATTATGCCGGCCATGACGTCCATTTCACTCACCTCCATCGACCTCCTCCGCTATTCTGAGATACTTGAGCTTCAAAGCCTCGCGCTGCTTTTGATAGACTGCCTTGGCACCCTTGATGGCAAGCCTAACTGCCTCTATAAACTCCTCCCTGGTGAGGTACCCATCCATCTGGAGCAGTGTTATGTCGTTTTTGAGGGGCATTATGGCCACAGGAACGTCCGCCTCGCCGTAGTTGTCCTCCTCCTTGTTGAGGTCAAGGACCACCTCCCCCTCTATCTTACCAGCGGCACAGGCCGCGACGAGGTCCTTCATAGGTATCCCCGCATCCGCCAGGGCAAGGGAGGCGGCAGTTATGCCTGCAACACGGGTTCCCGCATCGGCCTGCAGCACCTCAATGAAAATGTCAATGGCCGTTCTCGGAAACATCTCAAGGATTAAGGCCGGTTCAAGGGCGCCCCTTATGACCTTGCTTATCTCGACACTCCTCCTGTCAGGTCCCGGCTTTTTACGTTCTTCCACACTGAAGGGGGCCATGTTATACCTCACACGAAGGATGGCCCGGTCAGGCCTCTGGAGGTGCTTCGGATGAATCTCTCTCGGACCGTAAACCGCAGCGAGAACCTTGTTCTTGCCCCACTCCACGTAGGCAGAACCGTCGGCGTTTTTAAGAACCCCAACCTCCATGCTAATGGGCCGGAGTTCATACTTCTTTCTACCATCGACCCTCTTTCCATTCTCATCTATGAGCCTTAATCCCTCTGGTTTGCCCATCATTCTTCCTCACCCTTTTCATTGCTCGATTCCTCCAACTGGGGTATTTCCTCAACCACTCCTTGTTCCTTAAGTTCTCCAAGCCGCTCCAGCAGAAAACCCTTAACCCTATCGGTCAGCCCATGGGTGTGGCTTTCCCTGTTGACCTTAAGAACTGCCTCTATGGCCAGTTTTTCGAGTTCCTCTTTCCTTCCGTTCACCCATACCCAGCCGTTTTGGCCCACGATTATCCTCGTGTTAGTTAGCCTCTTGATCATGTTTATCATCGAACCGCCCTTTCCGATGAGCCTCGGCACTTTGGAGGGCGTTATCGTCACCAGCTGCCCACCCCGCAGGGGGCCACCCTTAAAGGGCATTCCCCTCGTGGTAAGGTCTATCTGGTTTATCTCGTTGTAGGCCTTTATCTTGGCGTAGATTATGTCGCCGATGTCGAATATCTTCCTCAGGTCGGTCTTCAGTACGTCTATCCTCTCTTCCACCGCATCCTGGACGCGCAGGTTGGCCTCATAGGGTGCACCTATGTCAACGCTCCAGTTGGAGAAGCGAACGTCCACTATCTTGCCAAGCACGTTATCGCCAACCTCTGGAATGTAAGGACCCTCCAGTGGAATCACCCTAATGAGGTCACCCCTAACTTCCACGAGCCCCACGACTGTTGAGTACACCCTGTTACCTTCTCTGAAAGTCCCTCTCCCATTCTTAAAAGGCCCCTGGGCAAGCAGAGTCCCAGGAACCACCAGTTCACGTGGTTTTACAAAAATCCTTCTCATAGCCCCTTCCTCTCTATCAGTTTAGTCAAAGCATTGCCCCTTGTGAGGGCATTCAACTTCTCATAAAACTCTTCCTCAATTCCCCCAGGAATCTCGATGAGGAACATCCACGAGCCATCGCTGGACCACTCCTCCCTCTTTATCTTTCCGAACTTTCTAACCTCGCCGTAGGCCTTTCCAACGTAGTCCCCAGGTATCTTGACGGCTATCACTTTTACTTCCATCTTTATGGGGAGGAGAGGCCTTATTGCCTTTAGAACTCCCGGAATCTGTGCTTCAGCATCCTTGAAGAGGTCCACATGAACCCCCGCATCCTCCATAGCCCTCAAAATCCTGTCAACGGGGTGAGGATAACCCGTTCTCGGGTCCACCGCATGCCTATGAATTATCGTCGCTATGTACCTCCTCTTCTCCTCAAGCATCTGCCTCCTCTGTTCTGCCGTCAGCTGGACCTCACCCTTTCGCAGGATAACCCTGGCAACCTCATAGGGGTCGCTTGTTCCAAATATCTTCTCCATCTCGTGCTCGCTTGCTTTGTCCCCCTTGTGGGCGTCCTTGAAAACATAGGGTGTGGCAAGGATCTCCTCCACAGGGACCTCCTTTCCCTCCTTAAAATCCCTCGCGAGATAAGGATCCACAAGGATTTCAAAGGTCTCTCCGTGGGTCTTTAACCGCGCAATCACTGCCTTATCCACGCTTATTGGCATGACGGCCACCTCAGTAATTGCTGTCAAGTTCGGAGTAGTCCTCTTCCTTCTCCTCTACTTCTTCCTCCTTTGCCTCTTCCAGCATTTCGGAGAGATACCCCCCAATTTCCTCCCTCGAAAGCTTCTTCCATTTCTTGTCCTCCACGGTTATGTAGGCCACCTCTATGGAATCGGCGCTGGGCTCTTCGAGGGTCTTCGCGAGGGCGAGGATGGCGAGTTTCACCGCCTCTTCCATGTCTATGTCGTCGGTGTAGTGCTCCTCGAAGATTGCCATCGCCGTGTTCCTGCCGCTGCCTATCGCCACTGCCTTCCACTCAAAATAGGCTCCGCTCGGGTCTGTTTCATACAGCTCGGGCTCCTCGTTGACACCCGCCATGAGAAGGGCTGCACCGAAGGGCCTCACGCCACCATACTGGGTGTGAGCCTGCTTGAGATCGCATATCTTCTTGACGAGGACGTTCAACGGGACCGGCTCCCCGTAGGTTAACCTGTAAACCTGGGCCTCAAGCCGGGCCCTGTCGATAAGAACCCTCGCGTCGGCAATTATCCCACTCGGCGCTGCCGCGATATGTTCGTCAATCTGGAATATCTTCTCGTAGCTCCTCGGCTCTATGAGCTTGCTTGTTATTCTCTTTTCAACCGCGAGGGCAACGCCATCCTTCCACTTAACACCAACGGCGGTTGCTCCCCTTTTTACCGCTTCCCTGGCATAATTCACCTGGAAAAGTCTCCCATCAGGGCTGAAAACGGTAATCGCCCTGTCGTAACCCGCCTGTGGTGGTACAAACGCCACTTTTCATCACCTCTGTTTCTCATTCCTTTTGGATTGTGAGGGGAATTTCTATTAAGCTTTTCTGTTCTCCCCCATGGCAACGAGTGCCATCTTCCTCGCTATCCTTCTCGCCAACTCAAGTGGAAAGAACGCCATCATAAACAAGACCATGCCCATTATGAGAGATGGGTTCTTACCAAGGGGACGCCAGATGATGAGGGCGAAGGCCGTGAGAAGTAACAGCATCCCCAAGGCAAAGAACCTCCTGTACGCCCTCTCCATCAGGGTCAGAGTCTCCTCCATACCATCACCATGGGGTTTTTATTTTCCCGAAGTTTTAAGCCTTTGGTGGTGGTGATGGGATGTCCGTTCTGCACTGCAAGGCCCGAGGCAATCCTCTACGGGGACAAGCTGATCAGAATTTTAATAGACTCCTACCCCGCGAACAGGGGGCACCTCCTTGTAGTTCCGAGGAGGCACGTCGAGAGCTGGGAAGAGCTGAGCGGGGAAGAAAAGTGGGCTTTAATTAAAGGCATGGAGCTGGCGATGGAGAAGCTCAGGGCAGTATTAGAGCCGGACGGGTTCAACGTCGGGATGAACCTCGGAAGAGCGGCCGGCCAGACCGTTCCACACATTCACCTCCACGTGATTCCGCGCTGGAAGGGGGACAGCAAAAATCCCCGCGGAGGGGTCAGGAAGGCCGTGCTCGATTTGGAGGACGAGAACTTAAACATGAAGGAGAAGTGGAGAAAAAACAGACTGAGCCGGGAGGAAGTGGAACTACTCAGGAGGGCATTTTGGACCAATCTTTCGTTGTTGGATTAAGGACTCGCTATAAACGCCGCTCCTCCTGGATTAACCTTATCGTGGCTATGGAACCGGGCATTTTTACAAAAACGCTGTTATTCTCCACTTTCAGCCCTTCTACATCACGCTCCCGGGCATCGCAAAGGAAGGCCTTTGCTACTCTAAATTTGGGCGTTATTTTAACCGTTTTTTCCGGAACAAATGGCGCATACAGCCTGACTATTACCCCGCCTCCCCGTGAGGCCGGTTTTACTGCCACAACTTCAACATCTGGAGGGTCTGCTTCCACCACTGAACCGGCGATTTTGAGCAAATCCTTCTCTTCGGCTTCCCTCCATGGCGTGGACAAGTTCTTTGCGAGCAGGTGAATTTTGTTCTCCCTCCAGTCGCCACGTTTTGTGAAAAGAACCGCGTATTCGTACTCGTACCTCTCATGTTTGTGGGCACTGACCGGGTTTCCAGGGATGCCGAGGATCCCGAAGGCTTTTTCGCGGACGGCACTCCTCATCGATACAAGCTCAATTTTTCCATCGGGGCTGTAAGAGATAGCACCCGGGAAAGGCTGGAGGATGGCAATTCCGTGCCCGGTGGAGTCGTCCCGTATGTGGGCAAAACTGTGGAGTGGCCAGAAGGTGGGATTGTAAATTCTCCTCCAGGGGCGGTCCACGACCCCGCCGGGGGCGTGCATTGAAATCTTCTCCGAGGATACCGTCGTCATGAAGCGGACGGTCAGGGAGTAGCCTTCCCTCATCTTCCCCTCAACGCGGAAGTAAATCAGGGGAGAATCGTTTTCTATCCACACTCTCCTTAAAATCTCCTCGCCGTTGAGTGTAGTGGAGCTCAGGACTTCAACGGCGCCATCGTGCTCAACAACCTCAACCTTTATCCTGCCGTTGCTGGCTTTCATGGACTCTTTCCATACTCCTCCGAGGAATTCGTACCCCATCCTCCACAGACCGCCTGAATCGCGGTAGCCTACGAGGTCGTTTGAAACGCCCGTTAAGAGGGGGACACCATCCTTGAACCTGAGGTCGGTGATGGCGCCGCCGCGGGACTCGTCGATTTCGATTCTGTAATGGGCCGTTTCGATGAGGATTTTGTCTCCATCTCTGAGCCATTTGGGA
>JALSNG010000100.1 GCA_026987155.1 Thermococcus sp.
TACGATAACCTACAACGAGACCTCGACCGGCGTCCTCAACCCGCTCCCCGAGCTTGCCAAGGTCGTTAAGGAGCACGACAAGCTCCTCTTCGTCGATGCCGTCTCAGCCATGGGCGGTGCTGACATAAAGTTCGACAAATGGGGCCTCGACATGATATTCGCCAGCTCGCAGAAGGCCTTCGGCGTCCCGCCTGGGCTGGCAGTTGCAGCGGTCAGCGAGAGGGTTTTCGAGATAGCCGAGAAGATGCCCGAGCGCGGCTGGTACTTTGATTTACCCCTCTACAAGAAGTTCAACGAGAAGAAGAAGGGAACGCCCTCAACCCCACCGCTCCCTCAGATATTCGGCCTCAACGTCGTGCTCAGGATAGTCGAGAAGATGGGCGGCAAAGATGCCTGGCTCGGAATGTACAGGAAGAGGAGCAAGATGATAAGGGAAGGCGTCAAGGAGATGGGCCTCGGCGTTCTGGCTGAGCCCGGCTACGAGAGCCCAACGATAACGGCCGTTGTCGTTCCGGAGGGAATGAGAGGAGTTGACGTTTACAACGCGATGCGCGAGCGCGGCTTCGAGCTGGCCAAAGGTTACGGAAGCGTGGCGGAGAAGACCTTCCGCATAGGCAACATGGGCTACATGACCTTTGATGACATCGAGGAGATGCTCGCCAACCTGAGGGAAGTCGTTGAAACGTTGAGGAAATGATGTTCCATATGAAACGTTTCTTTCCTTTCTCGCCCCTCCTGTTACGCAACTTATAAATTCCGGCCCCCAACTCCGGTTTTGGTGATACCATGAAGGCCGTGCTGGCTTATTCGGGAGGGCTCGACACCTCGGTCATACTCAAGCTCATGCAGGAGAGGCTCGGTGCAGAGGTCGTTACGGTTACCGTCGACGTTGGGCAGAAGGACGATTTCAAGGCCGTGGAGGAGAAAGCGTATAAGTTTGGGGCAGTCAAGCACTACCACATCGATGCCAAGGATGAATTTGCCGATAAGTACGTTTCTCAGGCTATAAAGGCAAACGCCCTCTACGAGAAAGCTTACCCCCTTGCTACAGCTCTCTCAAGGCCCTTGATAGCCGAGAAGCTCGTCGAAGTTGCCAAAAAGGAAGGAGCAGATGTGATTGCCCATGGTTGCACGGGAAAAGGCAACGACCAGGTCAGGTTCAATCTCGGCATCCATTCCCTTTCACCCGATACCGAAATCCTCCAACCCGTAATGGAGTGGGAACTCAGCAGGGACTGGGAAATGGAGTACGCAAAGAGGAAAGGAATCCCCGTAAGCGACAAGATATACAGCATTGACGAGAACATCTGGGGCAGGAGCATAGAGGGAGGTATCCTTGAAGATCCAATGGCAGAACCCCCCGAGGAAATATTCGAATGGACCGTTTCACCCTCACTCGCACCAGATGAACCGGATTACATAACAGTGGACTTTGAAAACGGGGTTCCCACTGCCTTAAACGGAGAGCCTTCAAAACTCTTAGACATAATCCTCGAACTGAATGAGAAGGCCGGTAAACACGGAGTCGGAAGGATAGACCACATAGAGGACAGGACGGTTGGGATAAAGAGCAGGGAAATCTACGAGGCGCCTGCGGCACTGACCCTCATAAAAGCGCACTACGACCTTGAGAAACTGATTTTGACCAAGTGGGTCCTTGAGTTCAAAGAACTCGTAGACTCAAAGTGGAGCTGGCTCGTTTACACAGGGTTGTGGTTCGAACCCCTGAGGGAGGCACTGGATGCGTTCATCAATGAGGTTGAAGGGAACATAAACGGGACCGTCAAAGTAAAGCTCTGGAAGGGAAACGCCATCGTGGTCGGTAGGGAATCAGAAAACGCCCTCTACTCGAAGGAACTCGCCACCTATGAGAAGTTCAGCACTTTCGACCAGAAGCTCGCCAAGGGCTTCATAGACCTCTTCGGTCTCCAGAGCGTTTTGGCACACAACCTCAAAACAGTTCCGAAGGTGTCCAACCTGGAAGGAGCAAAAATCCTCGCCAAGAAGGTCAGTTAGGTGATTCCATGTACCGGGAAGCCCTTTTAGGGGAAATCGGGGAGCTGACACTCTCGTATATCTCATCGATGGAAGAGGACAAAGAACTCGTTGAGGAGGTCATCCAATCCCTCATTGCCCATGTTAGAGAACTGAGGGAAGGGAAACTCGTCGATGAAGAAACCGCGGGGGAGATCGAAAGCGAACTGAAAAAACTGCTCCATGACCCCGCCCCCCTCTTTGAAATCGGTGCGGAGGACATCCACGAGGCCATAGAGATATTTCTGAAAGAGCGTTTGGGAAAAACCGAAGGCTATCTCCCCCTCGGAAAGAGCAGGAACGATCACGTGTCCGCGGCACTGAGGCTCAAGACCAAAAAACTCCTGAAGGAACAGATGAGGGAGATAATAAAACTGCGCTTCCTGCTCCTCGAAAAGGCCGAGAAATACTCGCGGGTTCCAATGCCCGGCTTCACTCACCTACAGCCCGCCCAGCCTTCAACTTTCGCCCACTATCTCCTCGCAATAGAGGAGGGGCTGGCGGACTACACGAAAGCCCTGCTCACAGCCCTCAACATAGCAGACCGCTCGCCCCTCGGTGCAGGAGCGGTGGGTGGGACCAGCGCCCCGCTTGACAGGCACCGGCTTGGGAGCGAGTTGTTTTCGGGAATAGTTACCAACACCATCTACGCCACATCATCACGGGACTTCATGGCACTTGCATGCTCGGTGGACACCTCCCTTTCCGTGTTCCTCTCGCGGATCGCCGAGGATATCGTAGTTTTCTCAACACCGAACTTTGACTACCTCTCACTTCCTGAAGAACACCTCGCGACGAGTAGTATGATGCCCCAGAAGAGGAACCCCGCCACAATGGAAGTGGCGAGGGCATGGGCTGGGGAGGCCATAGGGCATCTCACAGCTATACTCTCCGTGCTGAAAGGTCTTCCAACGGGCTATAACCTCGACATTCAGGAGGCAAACAAACACGCCTTTAGGATCCTTAAGGGTACTCTGGCCACTCTCACAGTATTCAGGGATTTAATCTCAAAGATCGAACCAAAGGCCCACAACATGCTGAGGGATTCCCACCTGTTCCCCATCCTCGCCACCGATGTAGCCGAGAAGATGGCGATTTCGAGCGGAAGACCGTACAGAGAAGTTTATACGGAGGTGGCAAAGATGATACGCGAGAGCAGGGACGTGGGGGAGTTCTATAAGAAAGTAGAGGAAAGGTACGGCATTAAAATTGATCTCTCAGAGGGACTAAAAAAGCCCGTAACGGGGTCGCCCAATCCCGACAAAATCAAAGAGGCCATCGAAATGGCGAGAAAAAGGCTTGTGGAAGACTCAAAGGCGGTGTGTTGAATGAAGATTGGAATAACATACTCAATCCTCAGGGAAGAGGAGAGAATAATCAGAGAGCGCGCCGGTGAGTTTGGAGAAGTTTTTATGCTACACGAGAAGGAAATGAGCTTTCCGCTAAGGCTGGATCTCGACGTCGTTATAATAAGGAACATGAGCCATTTCAAAGCACTCTACACCGCAAAGCTCCTTGAGGAGACGGGGATCGTCACAGTAAACCCCTCTTGGCTTCTCCACGAGGCAGGGGATAAGGCGATGGCCACGGCAAGGCTCGAAAAAACCGTTCCCGTTCCGAAGTGGGGTGTCGCACTTAGCGAGGAGGAGGCCATCAAAGTTTCAGAAAGTCTCGGTTACCCGCTGGTCATCAAACCGGTCTTCGGAAGCTGGGGCCGGCTTATAGTTAAGGTAAACGACAGGGATGCCCTCGAAGCCGTCTTAGAGCACAGGAAGTGGATGGGAAACCCTCTCTACAAAATCTACTATCTCCAGAGGTTCATTGAGAAACCGGGGAGAGATATACGGGCCATAGTCATTGATGGGGAGTTCGTGACTGCCATGTACCGCTACTCGGAGCACTGGATAACCAACGCCGCCCGTGGGGGAAGGGGAGAGGCCTGTGAGAATGAAGAAGTGAGGGAACTCTCCTTGAGGGCGTGGGAAGCTTTTGGGGAGGGTGCTTTAGCTATTGACATTTTTGAGGGCAGTGAAGGACTCCTCGTTAACGAAGTCAACCCCAACATGGAGTTCAAGACGGCCCTCAAAGCTACAGGTGTTGATATTGCAAGGAAACTCGTGGAGTACGCCGTAAGAGTCGCCAAGGCTTAGGAAACCTTATAAAGAACCAGCGAAACTTGATCCGATGGTCAGCAAAAAAATCATGATTTCCTGGCTAATTCTCAACTTTCTAATCTTCTGGTTCGTGGGGTTAACCTCAAGCGGATACTCCCTAAAGGGTTACTTGCCGGGGGAAAGTTCGCTGGTTGACCGCTACACCCCCCTAATCTACACTTCACCCGGCGATAAACCCGAGGGGATACTTTATATGGTTGACTACAAAGGGGTGATTTATTACTACATAGTGTGGGAGGACGAATACTTTAGCAACTCCATTATAGACAAGCTCTATCGTTTCTTCAGAGGGCTCGTCTACGGTGGTGCAACGCAGGACGTGGAAGTTGTCAAAATAAACCCGAACAACGGCACCTTCTACTTCCAGACATACGAGCACACCAACGTCCATGGAAAAATCCTGTCCAACGGCTCCTGCCTTTGGATGGATAACGGCATGATTGTGGAGAACTGCACCAAAAACGGTACCCACATACGCGTTTACGCCGTAACATGGAACCACATGCTCTCCCTGCTTCCAGAGGAAGAAACCGGACAGACTGTGGTGCCAATGAGACATATGACCCCGAACGATTACGTGTCACTCGGAATGTTCAGAAGAACGCAGAGAACCATTGGAGGAGTAGCGGTGAATTCCCTACTCACAGCCCTAATCGCAACCATAGTGTTTAACGGGCTGGCGTACGGAGCATGGAAAAAGGGTTACCTCAACGCTAAGACTCTAAAGCGCTGGTTTAAAACGATTTCAAAGAAAATACGGAACGTCTTGAAAAGAGGAAGTACCTAAACCACCTCAACAAGACTTCCATCCACGACCCTATAGATCCTGTCTATCATCTTCTTTCCGGTTCTGAAGTCCCTCTTTAAGAGAACAACGACGTCAAATTTTTTAAAAGTTTCTTCATCCAGTCTGAGCCAGTGCTTCACCTCCGACCTAATGTCTTCATTCATGGCGAGAGACGTTACAATAAAGGCGTATTCATCTATCAGTTCCCTGAAAATTCTCGCCGAGTCAACTGTGTGGAGAGCATCTATAACAACGTAGTCAGGTTTTATCCTCCTGAGTTTTTCGATTACCTCGGCGGTTCTCACCCCGAGGGGGCGCTGGTCAAACTGAGTATCTATAACGAGGACATTGGGTTTAAAGGGTTTGAATTCAGAGTAAGAGGTTACAACCGCAACTTTCCAATCATTCGGGATGTAGTGTATGAGGGCTTCCACGAGCTTTGTCTTTCCGCTCCTGCTCGAACCCACGATAAGTATGTCCTTTTTCCCCAGGATGGCCTCCCGGAGGACTTCCAGCTGTTCAGGTCTTGCCGAACCGTATCTCATCAAATCCTCTGGAGTGAAGAGGTAGATTCCCATCTTTATCACCGGAAAAAATAGCGGTCGGGGGGTTATAACCCTATCGAGAGGCCTTAGCCCAGACTGACCTCGGAATCTTGACATTCATTCAATTATATTGCAGAATCAATGTCATATTTTGCCCAAAATCCAAAAACTTTTGCATAAAAGTCATAAAGGAGAAGCTCAAAGACAAAAATAAGGTGATGCATGTGAACGCTCTCCAAATTGTTACAAGAAAAATTGAACCTGTGATGGAGGTCCAGACGAAAGTTGTCGATTATATGACAGGGTACATGGTGGGCAAGGGCTTCAAGTGGCTCCTACCGGTCATGCTCAGCTCCATCACCGATCCTCTCTGGCCGGATCCAGCGGCAGAAGAGGCACTGAAGCCACCAGAGGTGGAGGTCTACGGGGAGAAACTGCGGTTGATGCACAGCATGATACTCCACAAGCAGATGGCGGTGGCGATGGGGATAGACAAGCTCTTCATCCTCTCACCGAACATAAGACTCGAAGGTCGCTCAGCCGACGACGGAAGGCACGCCTATGAATTTACACAGCTCGACTTTGAGATGGCCCACGCGAGCATGGACGATGCCATGGGACTCATCGAGGGACTAATCAGCGGCCTCTTTAGGGAGATGAGGGACCCAGTCGGAGAAATCCTTGGCAGGGAAGTGCCAAAGGTTAAGGCACCTTTCAAGCGCTTCACGCTGGAGGAAATCAAGGCCGAATTTGGAAGTGAAGAGAAGGCGAGTGAGGAGATGGAGGAGCCCTTCTGGGTGACCGACATCGAGAGGGAGTTCTACGACAGGGAGGACCCGGAAAGGCCTGGCCACTTCAGAAACTACGACCTCTACTTGCCAGAAGGTTATGGCGAAGTTTCCAGCGGCGGCGAGAGGGAGTGGGAGTATGATGTAATAGTCAGGAAGATGAAGAAAGCGGGGATAAGCCTCGACGCATTCAGGCCCTACCTTGAGGTGGCCAGAGCTGGCCTGTTAAGGCCGAGCGCGGGAGCGGGAATCGGCGTTGAAAGGCTGGTCCGCTACATGGTAGGGGCAAAGCACATCGCGGAGGTGCAGCCCTTCCCGAGGATTCCGGGCGTTCCGGCGGTGATTTGAGGCTTTTTTACATCTTCCCCTCAAAACCCATTTAAAGATTCCCTCCCTATTTCTTCGGGGGTTTCTATGAGAAAAAGCCTGTTTCCGGCACTGGGGAGGTTTAAGGCATACCTGAACACCGCAAGCCTTGGTCTGATGCCTTCAACCGCACTTCTGGAAGCAACAAAGCTTCTCAACGACGTTATCGAATTCAAAGGAGACGTCAACTCGGTCGACTACATGGACGAGGTTGTTTTGAAGCCGCTGCTGAAAGAGGCGGCGAAACTTATGAGGGTTAGTCCTGAAAACGTCGGCCTCTCAATACAGACCACAGAAGGGCTCAGGAGGATTCTGCTGGCACTTGAACCCGAGAGAGGGCAGAACATTGTCTCTCTTGATACAGAGTTTCCGACTCTCCCCTCACTTCTCAAGAGCTACGCAAGGCGTTTTAAC
>JALSNG010000101.1 GCA_026987155.1 Thermococcus sp.
CTATCCCCACCACCTGAGCGGCGGCCAGAGACAGCGCGTTGTTATAGCCAGGGCGATGATACTCAAACCGGAGTTCGTGGTGGCGGATGAAGCTGTTTCGATGATAGACGTTTCCATGAGGGCATCAATCCTGGAGCTTCTCGAATCGTTCAGGGAGGAGTACAACCTGAGCCAGCTCTTCATAACCCACGACATAGCGGTCGGCAAGCTCATAGCGGACAGGATAGCGGTGATGTATCTCGGCAAGATAGTCGAGCTCGGACCGACCGACGAGGTCCTGAAGAACCCGGCGCATCCCTACACCATGGCCCTCATCCAGGCGGTTCCATCGATAGCGCGCAGGAAGAAGGAGAAGAAGCTCAAGATAACGGGGGAGGTTCCCAACGCCGCCAACGTGCCCCCCGGCTGTCGCTTCCATCCCAGGTGTCCATTCGCGACTGAGGAATGTAAGAAGGAGGAACCGGCCCTTGTCGAGGTCAGTCACAACCACTTCGTTGCCTGCCATCACCCGCTCCGCTGATTTTTTCTTAATTTCCGGTCTATTCTCAGCATCTCCCGCCACTGCCTTCCGGGCCAGTAGATTTGGCCACAGTTCTGGCAGACGTAGAACTCGTCATAGCGCTCGTAAACGCTCTCCGGAATCTTACCTTTAACCTCCCCCTTAGAGGCCGGCCTTATCGGCCCGTTGCATTTGGGACAGCGTGCATTCGCTGGAAAGAGCTCCCTGAACTCCACACCAAAATGTCTGAGTTCCTCAACCTGCCCCTCAAGGGAATTCGAGTTGAGGAGGATTGACTTAATCCCCAGCTTTTCGGCCCTCCCTGCCAAACCTGAGTCCCGGGTGAGGACTATGCGATTCTCCCGGAGGGCAACCCGGAGTATCTCATCGTCGTCTTCCACTCCATAGAGGGTGTCGTAGCCATAAAGCCTAAGCCACCTCGCGAGTCTTCCAAGCATCATGTCGGCTATGAACCTCATGGCCATCGAAAGGTATTAAGGGAAAACCATTAAAGTAGTTCCGGTGGTGAGATGCACTACGAGGAAGTTGAGATACTAAGAAGAAGAGCTGAGGGCTTTTGGGAGAACGGAGAGTACCTCATGGAAAAGGGCAAGTTTGACCTCGCAGCGTTTCATTTTGAACAGACGGTCCAGCTTGAACTCAAGGCTATTTTACTTGAATACGGAGGCGAAAAATACAAAACGCACTCCATAAGGAACCTCCTTGAGGCCATTGGAGAGCTCTTTGACAAGGAAGATGTAGTGCGGGATTTCATACGGAAACACAGAAACGACATAAAAGCTCTTGAAGATGCTCATATCGACACACGCTATGAGGCGGTCATATACAGGGACTACGATGCCGAAGCCATAAAAATAACAGCTGAAATGATACTTGAATTCGCTCGAAGTCTGGTGGAGTAATATGGGGGATGTTAGGGCATCTATGCTGAAAAGGGGAAGAAAACGCTACCTCGTGATAAAGAACTACCGGAAGTATTTGCTCCCCATAAAGCGGGCCTGTGAAGAGGTCTTTGGAGAGTGCGAGGTCTATGTCTTTGGGAGCGTTCTGACCGGGAAATTTACCGCTGGAAGCGACGTTGACCTGTTGATAAAGGTGGAGAAAGTCCCCGAGAGCCTGAAAGAGCGGGCAAGACTTGAAATTAAGATTGAAGAGCTCGCAAATCTGCCGGATTATCATCCCTTCGAGTTCCACATCGTTGATGAGAAGGGGTTCAAGAGGTACGTCGAGGTTTTAAAGGTCAGCCCGGTAAAAGTCGAGGAACTTTTATAACGCCCCCCTTCACGCCATAAAACAGGTGGTTGAATGATAGTTTACTTCATCGGCACCGGCGGGAGCGAGGGGATTCCAGCACACCTATGCACCTGTTCCACATGCAGCGAGGCGAGAAAGTTCGGTTTTGCCCAGAGAAGGCCCTCAACGCTGGCCATCATAACCGAAAGGGGAAAAGCGGTTCTCTTCGACGTTGGAACGGACATAAGGGACTTCCTGAACGTTCCGCTGGAGGCGATTTTCCTCACCCACTGGCACCACGACCACATCTACGGCCTCTACAAGCTCAGATGGATGGCGATGGAAACGCCGCTCTACGCTCCGGAGGGACACGCAGACGCGTTAATCCTCAACGAACCCAAGAACCTTCAGCCAAGGACGATAAGGCCCTTCGAGAGGGTTGAACTCGACACCCTTAAAATAACCTCCCTAAAGCTCAACCACCAGGTCGAGACCCTCGGCTACCTCATCGAGGAGGACGGGAAGAGCGTTGCGATACTCTACGACACCAAGGGCCTTCCAGAGGAGACGTGGGAGTTTTTAAAAGCCAAGGCCCCGCTCAGGCTTGCCGTAGTTGATGCCACCTATCCGCCGGGCTTTAATGACCCATACCACAACAACGTTGATGAAGCCGCAGAGATCGGCATCAAGCTCGCCGAGAGAACCGTCCTCAGCCACATCTCCCACAAGAACCTGCCGTTCCTCCAGCTGACCGAGTACGTAAGGAAGAGGTGGGGGAATAAAGTACTCGTGGCTTACGACGGGATGGTGTTCTACGTCTAAACGTTTTTATCGGCTTTTGTCCAAGAGGAACCGGTGGTGCCATGCGCGTTCTTGAGCTGGCGAAGAGGAGGAAGACAGTGAGGCGGTTTCTCCCGGAGAGGCCCCCGAAGGATGATTTAATGAAGGCCATCAAGGCGGCAAAGGAAGCCCCGAGCGGTATGAACGCCCAGCCATGGAAATTTGTAATAATCGATGATGACTGGCTCAAGGGGAAGATAAGGGAGCTCTGCGAGGAGGAAGAGGAAAAGTTCTACTCAAGGACGAAGGGCGACCTGATGGCCTGGCTGAACGCGAAGGGCTTCAAACCGGAGAAGCCCTTCCTGAGCGAAGCGCCTTATCTGATACTCGTTTTCGGACACACCAGGGCTCCTTACTGGCTCCAATCAACGTGGATAGCCGTCGGATACCTTCTTCTTGCGCTCGAAGAGCTCGGCCTTGGAACGGTAACTTACACCCCCCCGAACCCGAAGCCAATCGAAGAGCTGTTGAACGCACCGAAGGACTACAAGCTCCAGACGATACTGCCCGTCGGCTATCCAGCCGATCCAAAGCCCAAATACGAGAGAAAGAAGTTGGAGGACGTTGTGTCCTTCAATGGGTTTGGTTGAATGACGATTTTTGTTGGGTATTCTTCCAGGTTTTCGTCTATTTTACTGAATTTTTGCGGAAACTTTTATCGTAGGGTTATTGGGATTTCCCCTTAGGTGGTTGGATGTTTTCGGAAAGAATACTCGGCGTGGATACGAGCGCTCTGAGGAGGGTCTTAGCGCTCGTGCGCGGTGGAAGTGTTATCTCGTTTGCAGGTGGCGTTCCGAGCCCGGAGCTCTTTCCAATGGAGGAGCTTGGGGATGTGATAATGGATGTTTCAAAGATGAGGGAAGCCTTCCAGTACGGCCCTGCCCTGGGAATCCCAGAGCTTAGGGAGGAGCTCGCTGGATATATGAAAAGCTGGAGTGTTGAGACCTCTGGTGGAGAGATCATGATAACCCATGGTTCTCAGCAGGGGATAGACGTCGTTGCTCGTGCCCTCATTGATCCCGGAGACGTTATCATCGTGGAGGCACCCACCTACTTCGTGGCCCTGAACACTTTCCAGATATACGGTCCTGAATTTGTGGAAGTTCCCCTCGACTCAAGGGGTATCTCGACGGAGCTCCTTGAGGGACTCCTTCAAGAATTGGAGTCTCAGAAAAAGAAAGTCAAGATGATCTACACGGTCCCGAACTTTCACAATCCTGCAGGGGTTACCATGAGCGAGAGGAGGAGAAAAAAGCTTGCCAAACTCGCCGAGGAGTTTGATTTCATCATCCTTGAAGACAACCCCTACGGTGAACTCCGCTATCTGGGAAAAAGGGTTAGATCGATTCGTTCCTTTGCACCGGACAGGACGATATATCTCGGCTCGTTTTCCAAGATTTTTGCCCCCGGTTTTAGGATAGCTTGGCTCAATGCTCCGAAGTGGGCTATTGAGAGGCTTGAGGTTTCAAAGCAGACTTCGGATGTTTGCACCAATACCTTCGGCCAGTACGTTACCCTTGAGTTCATGAGACGTGGGTATCTTTGGAAAAACGTGGAAAGGCTGAGGCGGGCGTACTGGCCGAAGCTCAGGGCCATGCTTGAGGCCCTTGATGAGTTCATGCCCGAGGGTGTGGAGTGGACCGAACCGGAGGGTGGCATGTTTGTCTGGTTAAAGACTGGAAAAGATGCGGATGCTCTTCTACCGAGGGCCGTTGAACGGGGAGTAGCCTACGTGCCGGGGAGTGTTTTCTATGCCTTGAAACCAGAGAGGGACAGGATGAGACTAAACTTCACGTTTGAGAGTGAAGATAGGATAAATGACGGAATAAGAATCCTCGCAGAGCTCCTCTCGTAGTATCTTTACCTTTGTAAAGCAGTTCCTTTACTGGAAGTGTTGTCCTCACAATTTTCCGAATATTAAACGGTATATTTGCTATTTTTCAGAAAATTTTTTCAGAAAACCCAAGTTTTTAACAGTTTGTTCGATAGACATGTTAAATGACCGAAAACTTTATATAACACTCCCAGTGATGTGAAGCCGGTGATGAGTATTAAGCGGTGGTATAATGATACTCGATTCAACTCTCAGAGAAGGGGAACAAACGCCGGGGGTGAACTTCTCCCCAGAGGATAGGCTTAGGATTGGCATAGCTCTTGACGAGGTCGGCGTTGATTTTATTGAGGCCGGCCATCCAGCGGTAAGCGATGAAATTTTCGAGGGGGTGCGCCTCCTCGTCAACCAAGGCTTGAACGCAAACCTCCTGGCACATTCCAGGGCCCTCAAAAGCGACATCGATCTCGTGCTCAAGGCAGAGACGCCGTGGATAGGCATATTCCTCTGCGTCTCAGATAACTGTCTCCGAAGGAGGTTTGGCATAACCCTTGAGATGGCCATGGAAAGGATAGAGGAGGCGGTAACCTACGCCAAAGACCACGGTCTCAGGGTTCGATTTACTCCAGAGGACACTACCCGAACTGAGTGGGAAAACCTTAAAGCGGTTTTGAGCCTCGTGAGGGAGCTTCGTGTGGACAGGGTCAGTATCGCCGATACAACGGGTTCAGCACACCCACTGGAGTTCTACGATCTTGTGAAGCGTTTCGTCGACTTTGGGATACCCGTAAACGTGCACTGTCACAACGATCTCGGTCTGGCTCTTGCAAATGCGTTGATGGCGATCGAAGCTGGAGCGAGCCTTGTGGACGCCACAGTAAACGGTATTGGGGAGAGGAGTGGTATCGTGGACCTCGCCCAGCTGGCCGCTGTTCTCACATACCATTATGGGGTCAGGAAGTACCGGCTTGAAAAGCTGTATTCCCTCAGCAGGCTCGTGAGTGAAATCACGGGAATTGGAGTGCAGGATAACTCTCCAATAGTTGGGAGGAACGCATTCACCCACAAGGCCGGCCTTCATGTTTCTGCTGTAGTGAGGGATCCGAGTTTTTACGAATTCCTCCCCGCTGAGACCTTTGGAAGGGAGAGAGTAATCTACGTGGATAGGTTTGCGGGGAGGGACACCATAAGATTCCACCTCAGGCGTTTTGGGATCGAGGATGAGGGTGTGGTCGAGGCCCTCCTCAGAAAGGTGAAGAGCTCAAGGAGGCCCTTCACTCCGGAGGCCCTTGCAGAAGAGGCAAGGAGGATGATGACATGACGCTCGTTGAGGATATCTTGGGCGCAAGGACGGGTGAAACTGTGGTTAGGAAAGTGGACCTTGTCTATGCCCATGATGGCACAATGCCCCTGATAATTGAGGCCTTTAGAAAAGCCTTCACTCAAGTTAGAGCCAATGCTTACGTTTTCTTCGATCACGTCTTCCCAGCTCCCACCGTTAAGGTGGCAAACCTCCAGAAGGAAATCAGGGATTTTGCAAGGGAACACGGCATACCCGTGATTCAGGGCCAGGGAATATGTCATCAACTCGTATTTGAGATGGGTCTGGCCGAGAATGCCAAGGTTGTGGTCGGGGCCGACAGTCACACCCCAACTCTCGGCGCGCTGGGAGTCTTCGCAGTTGGGATGGGTGCGACGGACACTGCAGTCGCCCTCGGACTCGGGAAGACGTGGTTGAGGGTTCCCGAAAGCGTTGCCGTTACCTTTGAGGGGAGGCCATCGAAGAGTGTGATGGCGGCAGATGCAATGATTTCGGTCATAACCTCCCTGAGGGATTACGAGATGAACTACAAGGCCATAGAGTTCTTCAACGTGCCCTTTGAGCTCGATGAGAGGCTGACTTTGACGAACTTCAGCGTCGAGGCAAACGCAAAAACCGGTATTATAGGGGATTACTCGGAGGGGCACGTAAAGGAGCTGGTCGTTGACCTCCCTTCCCTCCCCCCAATGGTTGCCAGGCCCCATCACCCCTCCAACGGTGTTCCTGTGGATGATGTTGAGGGAACCCCCGTTGACCAGGTGTTCATTGGATCCTGCACCAACGGGCGCTTTGAGCACATAATGAGAGCCGCTGAAGTACTCGCAGGAGAAGAGGTCGCGGTTAGGACGATAATAGGCCCAGCATCGATAAACGTTTACAGGAGGATGGTTGAGACGGGGATTGCCAAGGTCCTCATAGATGCCGGTGCCGTAATTCTGCCTCCCGGCTGCGGTCCTTGTCTCGGTAGACACATGGGTGTTGCCGGTGACGGGGAACGGATTCTGAGCACAACGAACAGGAATTTCCAGGGCAGAATGGGTTCTCCTAATGCCGAAATTTACCTCTCAAGTCCCATAACAGCTGCCACAAGCGCCCTCTACGGCGAGATAACCAGCCCGGAGGGAGGGGCATGAGCAGGGTTTGGCGCTTTGGGGACAACGTCTCGACCGATGCCATAACCCCCGGCAGGTACAACCTGACTAAGGATCCTGCCGAGCTTGCAAAGATAGCTTTCATCGAGGCGAGGCCCGAGTTTGCGCGTGAAGTCGTGCCCGGTGACGTTGTCGTTGGGGGCAGGAACTTCGGGATAGGCTCCTCCAGAGAATCCGCACCCCTTTCCCTCAAGGCCGCTGGAGTCTCCGGCGTTATAGCACAGTCCTTTGGTAGGATATTCTTCAGGAACGCCGTCAATCTTGGCCTTCCCCTCCTCATCGGAGACACGAGCCCACTGAGGGATGGTGACATCGTAGAGGTTAATTGGGAAACTGGAGAAGTTAGGAGGGGAAAAGAGGTCTTTCAGTTCAAACCCCTGGACGGTTTTCTCCTTGATGTTGTTCGCTCTGGGGGGATAATCGAATACATACGGCGGAGGGGAGACTTGTGTATCGAGTAGCTGTTATCAAGGGGGACGGGATTGGACCCGAGGTTATTGACGCTGCCATCGAGGTGGTGAATGCAGTAACCGGAAGGATAAGTTTTGAATACTACGAGGGTGGCGTGGAGACATTTAAGAGGCACGGTGTGCCCGTACTGGAGGAAGACCTTGAGGAAATAAGGAAGAGTGACGCGGTTCTCTTCGGTGCCACCACGACTCCCTTCGATTTGCCAGGTTACAGGAGTTTAATCCTCACCCTCAGAAGGGAACTCGGCCTCTACGCCAACCTCAGGGTAATCCCCGACTTCAATGACGGAAGGGAAATCGTCATCGTCAGGGAGAACAGCGAGGGCCTTTACTCTGGGATAGGTTCGGTTGTCGAGGGCAGGGCGGTTGACGTCAGACTGATTACTCGCGAGGGCGCAGAGAGGATAGCCCGCTTTGCCGCCGGGGAGGCTCTTAGGAGGGGCACTTTCCTGACCTTCGTCCACAAGGCCAACGTCCTCATAGGCGACAGATTCTTCAGGAGGGTAGTCTTTGACGTGGCGGGGGAGTACGGTGTTGATGTCAAGGAGGCAATAGTGGACTCCTTTACAATAAAGCTCGTCAGAGACCCGTGGAGCCATGGAGTAATCCTCAGTGAGAACCTATTCGGTGACATTCTCAGCGACCTTGCCACGGTTCACACCTCACTCGGCGTCGTTCCAAGCGGAAACTACGGCGAAGATATAGCCCTCTTTGAACCCGTCCACGGTTCCGCCCCGGATATAGCGGGTAGGGGTATAGCCAATCCGATAGGTGCAATACTGAGTGCCTCAATGATGCTCGACTACCTTGGTCTCGATGGTTCTCCCGTTAGGGAGGCAACGAGGAGGTACGTCCTGAGAGGAAACCTGACTCCCGACATGGGGGGAACTGCCACCACGGGTGAAGTAACGCGCGGCATCATCTCGGAGTTGATTGGGGCAATTGAAGAGGAGCTGTGGGTGGAGGAAATAAGGGTGGGCCGAATTCCTACGGATATAAGTCGTGTGGGTTAAGTTGCATTCGAAACAAAAAGTTGCTTTCGGGCTTTATTCATTACAAAAGCGATTTAAACTGCCTGCATGCGGAATGGAAAAGGCGGAGGTGGTCGATATGGTTGAATGTCCTGTCTGCGGTTCGGAGATCGATATCGGCGATGTTGAGCTCCACCAGGTGGTTGAATGCCCTGTGTGTGGGGCCGAACTTGAGGTCGTGAGCCTGAACCCCATCGTCCTTGAGGAACTCCCCGAGGTCGAGGAGGACTGGGGGGAGTGACCTTTCACTTTTTTGGTGAGGGAAATGAGGATAGGCATAACCTACACTATACTGAGAAGAGAGGAGCTGGAAATAAAAGAAAGGGCCGGTGACTTTGGGGAAGTTTTCATGCTCCACGAGGATGACATGGTCTTTCCATCCAACCTCGACCTCGACGTTGTCATAATAAGGAACGTTGGACACTTCAAGGCCCTTTACCTCGCGAGACTCTTTGAGAGTGAGGGGATCCCTGTAGTCAATCCATTTACCGTGATGCTTGAAGCCGGAGATAAACTCCTGGCTACCTTAAGGCTCAAAGATAGGGTTCCCGTGCCCGATTGGAGGGCGGGAGTTAGCGAAAAAGCCTCTGAGAAAGCGGTCGAGGAACTCGGTTATCCGGTTGTGTTAAAGCCTGTGTTTGGTAGTTGGGGGCGTTTACTGGCCAAGGTTAATGACAGGGACGCGTTGGAAGCTGTTCTTGAACACAGAAAATGGCTTAGGAATCCCCTCTATGGGATACACTACGTTCAGAAGTTCGTTGAGAAACCGGGAAGAGATATCAGGAGCTATGTGATAGGGGGCGAGTTCGTCACGGCAATATACCGCTACTCGGAGCACTGGATAACTAACACCGCCCGAGGAGGAAAGGCAGAACCCTGTTATGATGAAGAAGTGAGGGAACTCTCCTTGAGGGCGTGGGAAGCTTTTGGGGAGGGTGCTTTAGCTATTGACATTTTTGAGGGCAGTGAAGGACTCCTCGTTAACGAAGTCAACCCCAACATGGAGTTTAAGAACGCTGCGAGGGTTACGGGCGTAGACATAGCAAAGAAACTCGTAGAGTACGCCCTGGAGGTGGCTAAGGCATGATAAAGGCGGCGGTTGTTGGCGGGAGCGGGTACATAGGCGGAGAGCTGATAAGGCTCCTTGCCATGCATCCTGAGGTTGAGATAACGGCAGTAACCTCAAGGCGCTTTGCAGGAAAGAAGGTCCATAAAGTACACCCCAATCTCAGGGGACTTGACTTACGCTTTAGAAGCGATTATGAGTTTGACGCTGATGTAGTTTTCCTGGCGGTGCCCCATGGTACGTCCATGAAGATAGTGGAGCAGTTCCTTGGGAGCTCAAAGATAATCGACATGAGTGCCGATTTTAGGCTGAGGAGCGACTTGTACAGGGAGTACTACGGCGAGCACCTCCGGCCAGAACTCATCGAGGAGTTCGTCTACGGTCTCCCGGAGCTTCACAGGGAGGAGATAAAAAAAGCGGAACTCGTGGCAAACCCTGGATGCAACGCCACCGCCACAATACTCGCCCTTTACCCATTCAGAGACGTCACTGAGGAGGCGATAGTTGATCTGAAGGTCAGCTCCTCTGCCGGGGGAAGGAGGGAAAACGTCGCGAGCATACATCCCGAGAGGAGTCACGTGGTTAGGGTCTACAAACCCTTCCATCACAGGCACGAGGGTGAGGTAATACAGGAGACGGGCGTCAGGGCAATGTTTACAGTTCACTCCGTTGACATCGTCAGGGGAATACTCTCTACCGTTTATTTCCCCTTTGAGGGTTCTCTAAGGGAACTGCTTAAGAGGCTGCTCGTTTACAGGGATGAGCCGTTCATACGTCTTGTGACCGACAAAGGCGGACTTCAACGCTTCCCCGATCCTAAGTACGTCCTCGGTAGCAACTTCGTGGACATAGGCTTTGCCTACGATAAAGAAAACTCAAGGGCGATAGTCCTATCGGCCATAGACAACCTGATAAAGGGGGGCTCCGGCCAGGCGATTCAGAACATGAACCTCATGTTTGGCCTTGATGAGAGAACTGGGCTTGACTACTATCCGCTCTACCCTGTGTGAGGTGATTGCTATGAGGGTTGTCAAAATCGGCGGCTCCACGCTCTTTCGACTCGAGGAGCTCTGGAGGAGTGATGGGCTTAGCGAGGTTCTTCGGAAGGCAGTGGTGGTTCACGGCGGTTCGAGGCACGTTGATGAGCTCTCCAAGAGGCTCGGAGTTAGGGTGGAGAGGCTCACAAGTCCTTCGGGGGTGACTTTCAGGCGGACCACGCGGGAAGTCCTCGACGTCTACGTTGCCGCCATGATGAAGGCCAACCGAGACCTCGTTTCCTTCCTCCAGGCTCAGGGAATAAAGGCAGTGGGATTAAGCGGTCTTGACAATGAGCTCATAGTTGGGAGGAGGAAACGCCTCGTAAAAGCCCTCGTCGGGGACAGGGTAATAGCCATACGGGATGACTACTCGGGGACGATAGAGCGCGTCAACGTCGGTGCTCTGAGGAGTTTCATGCGGTTGGGAATTCCGGTTGTGGCTTCCATAGCCTACGATCCTATGGAAAACGTTCCCCTCAACGTTGACGGTGATAAGGTGGCCCTTCACATGGCACTTTCATTGAATGCAAGGGAGCTCCGCTTTGTCTCCGACTCTGCGTTTTTGGCCAACGGCGAGGTCGTGAGGAGGCTTCCCCTTGAGGATTTTGAGGAGTTCCTTCCCCACGCGAGGGGGGGCATGAGAAAGAAACTGCTGATGGCCAAGAAGGCCGTTGAAAGCGGTATAGACAAGGTTGTCATCCAGGGGCTGAACGGCAGGACGGTGATAGCGTGAGGGAAATGCCCCTCTACAGGAAGAGGCTGAGGCTCGTTCGGGGTGAGGGCATCTACGTTTGGGACAGTGAGGGAAATCGTTACCTCGACCTGATAGCGGGGATAGGGGTCAACGTCCTCGGTCATTCCCACCCCGAGTGGGTCTTGGAGATGGGCAAGCAGATGGAGAAACTCGTTACCGCCGGCCCAATGTTTGATCACGATGAGAAGTACGAGATGCTTGAGGAGCTCTCCCACTGGGTTGATTACGAGTACGTCTACATGGGGAACTCCGGTACGGAGGCAGTTGAAGCTGCGATAAAGTTCGCCAGGCTCGTCACGGGCAGGGAGGAGATAGTTGCGATGAGGAACGCCTTCCACGGTAGGACCCTTGGCTCTCTGAGCGCAACCTGGAAGCCCAAGTACAGGGACGGCTTCGGACCCCTCCTGCCGGGTTTTAAGCACGTCCCCTTCAACGATTCCGAGGCGGTAAAGGATGCGGTAAGCGAAAAGACTGCCGCGGTTATATTCGAACCGATACAGGGTGAGGGTGGCGTGGTTCCCGCCAAGGACGAGTTCGTGAAAACACTGAGGGACGTTACAGAGGACAAAGGGGCGTTACTAATAGCGGACGAGGTTCAAAGCGGGTTGAGGACGGGTAGCTTCCTCGCCGTTGAGCACTACGGTGTAAGGCCAGACATCGTGACTATGGGCAAGGGCGTCGGTAACGGCTTTCCTGTGAGCCTTACCCTCACGGACTTGGAGGTACCCCGTGGCAAACACGGCTCAACCTTTGGGGGAAACCCCTTAGCCTGCAGGGCAGTCGCAACGACTCTCAGGATACTCCGCAGGGAGCGGCTCGTTGAAAAAGCCGGGAGGAAGTTCGTGAACTTCTCAGGGGAGCACGTGGTTAAGACGAGGGGGAGGGGCCTCATGATGGGGATAGTGATGAAGAGGCCCGCCGGGAACTACGTCAGAGCCCTTCAGGAGAAGGGTATACTCGTGAACACAGCTGGAACGAGGGTGATACGCCTTTTGCCGCCCCTTGTAATAGAAGAGGGCAAGCTGCTCGAGGTCAGGGAGGAGGTGGAGGGTGTGCTAAATGATTACCTCTGAAGAAAAGATTGAGTTTCTGAAGGAGCTCGTTGAAATATACTCTCCGAGTGGAAGGGAAGCGGAAATTTCCCGTTTCATAGTTGAGTCCTTTGAGAGCTTTGGGGTTGAGGCGTACATTGACGATGTTGGCAATGCTATAGCGGTTAAGAATGGAAAGGGCCCCTTGGTTCTCCTTGCTGGGCACATGGACACCGTCTCAGGGGTGATTCCCGTTAGAATCGAGGACAATCAGCTGTGGGGAAGGGGTAGCGTGGACGCCAAAGGGCCCTTGGCCACGTTCTTCTTCGCGACCGTTGAGGGGAACGCCAACGTAATCTTTGCTGGCCTCGTTGACGAAGAGCGCTTCTCCAAGGGGGCCAGGAACCTTGAGGTTCCAAAGCCCGACTACATCGTGATTGGGGAGCCGAGTGGTGTCAGTGGCGTGACAGTTGGCTACAAGGGGAGCCTGACCATCCGTTTTACGGAGAGCGTCCCAAAGGTTCACGGGAGCCTCGGCGTTGATGCGGCTGATTCCCTCATAAACCGCTGGCTTGAGATTAAATCGCGCTTTTCAGAGGGATTCAACTCCCTGAACGGTAGGATAGTCGAGTTTCATGCCTACGAGAGGGATTTTGACTTCTACGCGGAGATGCTTTTGAACATCAGAACGCCCCCGGGTTACGAACCTGACATCGGGGGGGAGATAATCGACTTCGTTCCGGCGTACGAGGTGAGCAGGAGAAGCGAGCTCGTTAGGGCCTTTGTGAGGGCGATACGAGGAAGAAACCTGCGGCCCAAACTCAAGAAAAAGAGCGGAACTGCTGACATGAACATCCTTGCTCCGCGGTTCGGCGTCGATTCGGTCGCCTACGGTCCGGGAGATTCGAGGCTCGACCACACCCCCCACGAGCACATTGACCTGGGGGAGTACCTCCTCGCGATAGAGGTTCTAAAGGGTGCCCTCGATGAACTTCGCTCGGTGAGAGAATTGAAGGGGGTTTCGAAATCGGGTGTGGAGGCTCTCTCAAGGTGAGAGCCTCGTCGACAGTATCTTTGACTTTTTAGTTGAGGCATCTATGGCCTTCATTACCGTTGTCCGTATTCTGCCCTCTTCGAGTTCGAATATTCCGTCTATGGTCGTCCCGCCCGGCGTTATCACCATGTCCCTTATCTCTGCAGGATGTTCCTCCGTTTCCATCAAAAGCTTTGCCGTCCCAAGGAGTGTTTGTAAGGCGGCTCTTCTCGCTATTTCCCTTGGAAGACCAACTTTGAGCCCGCCGTACACCATGGATTCGAGAAACACGGAGACGTACGCTGGACCAGAACCGCTTAGCCCGGTTATCGCGTCCATGTGTTCCTCATCGATGCGGAGGCATTTTCCAAAGGTGGAGAACAGCCCTTCCACGAGTTTTATCTCTTCCCCATCAAGCCCCTCGGCCGCGTAGGCGGTGAAGGATTCTTTGACGAGTATGGCAATGTTCGGCATGGCCCGTACTATCTTTGCCGTAGGTGCTTTCCGTCGTAGGAGGGCTATCGGAATTCCTGCCGCGAGGGAGATTAGGATTTTGTTCTCGATTGTCCCAGATATTTCGTCGAGAACTTTTCCGACTTTGTTTGGTTTGACGGCGAGAAATACAACTTCCGCCCGTTTTGCTGCTTCAACGTTGCTCCTCTCGAGTTTTACGCCGTATTCCATGAGCCATGTGGCCTTCTCTATGTTTCTTCTCGTTGCGGTTACCTCGTGTCCTGCTTCACTAAGGGCTTTGGCGACCGCCCCCCCAATCATTCCAGCGCCTATGACCGCTATCCTCATTGCATCACCGGTGTCCATTTATCTATCACCGGATAACGTTTTTGGACATTTGTTTGTCATATCGACAGAAAAGTGAAGAATTTTAGGGTTCTTTTTGGACAAATTCCGGAGTTAGAGCCTTTTAAAGCAATATGGACAGCCCAGCCTGCCGAAGAATTTAAATAGCCCTTTCTATCCCTCACTTTCGGTGATCGGTGATGTCCCGCCAATTTACGAGGTCGTCAAACCAGGTGATGTCCCGCCAATGGGTGATGCCCCACCAATATTGATGGGCCCCAGTGAGGGGGTCATGAGGAAACTCATTCTGAGGGCCTTGAACGAGAACCAGAGGCTGATACTGAGGAGCATAGACGGCAGGCACCGCTCCCTCAACTCGCTCCTCGAAGAGCTCAGCAGGCGCAAGAGGAAGCCAATATCTACACTCAAACTCAACGCACGGATTCTCAAAGAACTCGGTTTAATAGACTACGGCACAAAGGATGATCCCAGGCCCGTTCGTCTTACGGAGCACGGTCTGCTCGTTCTCAGCATTCTGGGGGTGGACGGCAATGAGTGAAGTTGGGTCTATGGTTAAGCTCAGGGAGATGTTGTCTCCGGTTTCGAACTTCCACCTCGACTCCTCCGAGACGTGTCTCGGCATAGTGGCGGCGGTGCTCAGGAGGAAGGGGAAGGAAGACGTGGTTATACTCAGCAAGGGCCATTCGGCACCTGCGTTCTACGTGATGCTTCACGAGCTTGGACTGCTCAGTGAGGAGGAGCTGTACAGCTTTGCAGACATCGATGGCCTTCCGAGCCATGTTATCCGCGGGCTGCCCCTTATAGAGGTCTCGAGT
Organism: Thermococcus sp.; assembly: GCA_026987155.1. Taxonomy (GTDB): domain Archaea; phylum Methanobacteriota_B; class Thermococci; order Thermococcales; family Thermococcaceae; genus Thermococcus. The sequence continues at coordinate 14,953 of JALSNG010000101.1, forward strand.
GGCTCCCTTGGTCAAGGGCTTTCTGTGGCGAACGGTATAGCCCTCGCAAAGCGCATGGACGGGGAGGGGGGAAGGATCTACGTTATACTCGGAGATGGAGAACTTGACGAGGGGCAGATTTGGGAGGCCGCGATGACGGCTTCACATCACGGTCTGGACAACGTTATTGCGATAGTGGACAGGAACTACTTCCAGCTGACCGGAAAAACGGAGGAGATACTGAACAAGGAGCCTATAGCGGACAAATGGCGGGCCTTCGGATGGGAAGTCGTTGAGGTTCCCAACAGAGAGGGGGAGATAGAGAGGGCCCTCAGAGAGGTTGAGAAAATCAGGGGAAAGCCGAAGGTCATAATCGCGAGGTGGGAGAGGTGATAGAGAGCTTCCGTGAGGCCTTTGGAAGGGCGCTTGTGGAGCTTGGAGAGGAAATGGGAAACCTCGTAGTACTCGATGCAGACGTCAAGAGCTCCACCAAGACGATATACTTCGAGAGGGCTTTCCCCGAGAGGTTCATCCAGGTAGGGATAAGCGAACAGGACATGGTCTCAACGGCGGCTGGCCTCGCCATAGCTGGAAAAATCCCGGTAGTCTCGGCTTTCGCGGCCTTCCTGATGCGGGCCTGGGAGCAGATAAGGAACACCGTTGCGAGGGATAATCTGAACGTGAAGTTGGTCCCAACTCATTCAGGGTTCTCTGATCACATGGACGGTTCGTCCCACCAGTGCCTTGAGGACGTTGCCTTGATGAGGGTACTCCCCAACATGACCGTCGTGGTTCCGGCGGATGCTCCTTCCGTAAAGCCCCTCTTGAGGGAGATTCTTGAGCTTGAAGGTCCAGTATACATGCGCCTTGGGAGGGACCACGCTCTGAGGGTCTATGAGGATCCTGAACTGGAGCTCGGAAGGGCGAGTGTTCTCAGAGAGGGTGACGACGTCCTCATCGTTGCCAACGGGGTGATGGTTGCAATGGCCCTCAAAGTTGCGGATGAGCTCAAAAGGAGGGGCATCGACGCGGGGGTCATAGACATGCATACAGTCAAGCCCCTTGACGAGAGGACTCTGCTGGGGATGGCAAGGGGCGTTGGCACGGTGATAACGATGGAGGAGCACAGTGTTTACGGTGGCCTTGGAGGGGCCGTTGCCGAGGTGCTTTCCGAAAAGCTTCCTAAAAAGGTTCTGAGGATAGGAACGAGCGAATTCGGTAGGTCGAGCAGGGACTACTTCGCGCTTTTAGAACGTTATGGATTGACACACGAAAGAATCGTCCGTAAGATTGAGGGGGTGGTTTAGATGAAGTACACAAAGGAGTACCGTACCAAAACCGTTGTGAAGGTGGGAAACGTTAAAATTGGAGACGGATTTACGGTGATTGCGGGCCCATGCGCGATAGAGAGCGAGGAGCAGATAACGAAGGTTGCCGAATTTTTGGCCGAGGTTGGTGTTAAGGTGCTAAGGGGCGGCGCCTTCAAGCCGAGGACGAGTCCCTACTCCTTCCAGGGTCACGGGGAAAAGGCACTCCGATGGCTCAGAAAGGCGGCAGACGAGTACGGACTCGTCACGGTAACGGAGGTAATGGACACTAAGCAAGTTCCCCTCGTTGCCAAGTACTCCGACATAGTTCAGGTAGGTGCAAGAAACGCCCAGAACTTCGAGTTGCTGAAGGCAGTTGGAAGGGTAGACAATCCTGTTCTTCTCAAGAGGGGAATGGGCAACACGGTTCAGGAACTCCTTTACTCAGCTGAGTACGTCATGAGTGAGGGCAACGAGAACGTAATACTCTGCGAGAGGGGGATAAGGACCTTTGAGAATTCGACGAGGTTTACACTGGATATATCCGCCGTACCCGTGGTGAAGGAGCTTTCCCACCTTCCGATAATAGTGGATCCCTCTCATCCAGCTGGTAGGAGGAGCCTCGTAACGCCCCTTGCCAAAGCCGCCTATGCCGTTGGTGCCGATGGTGTAATGGTGGAGGTTCATCCCCGGCCCGAGGAGGCAGTTTCGGATTCCTCCCAGCAGCTCACCTTTGAAGACTTCAGGGACCTCCTAACGGAGCTCCGTTCCCTCGGGTGGAATTCGCCTGGGAACGTCCTCGCCGAGAGCTCCCTAAACCCCGTCATCAAAGAGGCTATACCAGAGGCCATTAAGCCGTCCAGAACCGACTGGGAGACCGAGGTGCTTCTCCTCGAGCTGGGGGGGCTGGGATGGAGAAGGTAATCTTCGGTGGCTTTTCAGAGCTTCCTCCCCTTCTCTCAGCCCTCTCCCCCTACAAAGTTGCAGTGCTCACCGACAGCAACGTTGCACCCCTCTGGCTGGAGCCCCTCCTTGAAGTGACTGGTGCGGAGCCTTTGATAATACCCGCTGGGGAGGAACACAAGAACGTTAATACGGTGGTCTCCCTGTGGGAGAAACTCCAGAAAATGGGCTTCACGAGGAAATCTCTCCTGATAGGCCTTGGTGGAGGCGTTGTGACTGATATAGCTGGCTTTGTGGCATCCACCTATATGAGGGGAACGTTGCTTGGTCTGGTTCCCACCACCCTCTTGGCCCAGGTGGATGCCGCCATTGGTGGAAAAACCGGGGTGAACTTCAACGGTAAGAACATGATCGGGACTTTTTACGTCCCCGACTTTGTTCTCGTTTCCCATGAAACCCTCTCGACGCTCCCCCCTGAGGAACTCATGAACGGCATGGGGGAGGTTGTGAAATATGCCATACTCGATAGGTCCGTTTACAAGCTCCTCACCGGACTTCACGGAACGTCTCCCACGGAGGGACTCGTTAGGGAGTGCATAAACGTGAAACTTAGAGTGGTCATGGAGGACTTACGCGAGGGAGGGCGGAGGAGGGTTCTGAACCTCGGCCACACCGCGGGACACGCGATAGAAAAACTGTCAGACTATTCTTTGAAGCACGGTTTTGCCGTCGCTATAGGCCTCATGGTGGCCGCCAATGTGGGTGAAGAGCTCTACGGCTTTGATCCGGGAAAGGTCGAGGAACTCCTTCGGAAATTCAACCTCCCTACAAGGCTTCCCTTTGAACCCAGTGATGTTTTGGGGGAGATGAAGCTGGATAAAAAAGCCTGGTACGGCCGGATAGTTTTCGTGGTGCCGGTCGATATTGGGGACGTGAGCGTTGAGGAAGTTGACGAGGAAGTTATCCGAAGGGCCCTGGAGGCGGTGAGATGATAGCAGGTGTAGTCGTGGCAAAAAATGCACGTGAGGCGGTTAGGCTTATCGAGTCCTCCAGTGCGGATCTCTATGAGATACGCCTCGACGGTTTTCAGTCCAGAGATTTAGCACCGCTAAGGGAGTTCTCCGATAGGTTGATAATCACAGTTAGGAGGGTGGAGGAGGGGGGATTGAGTTTTATACCTGAGGAGGAGCGATTAGAACTCTACAGGACGGCAATGGAGATAGAACCCGCTTACGTGGACGTGGAGGTCTATTCTCGCATAGCGGAGGAGGTTGTAAAGGAGGCTAAGAGGGCAGGCGTCGGCGTGATACTGTCCTTCCACGACTTTGAGAAGACCCCGACTTTCGGTTCCCTCCTCGGTATCATTGACGACATGGAGGAGATGGATGCAGACATCATAAAGGTAGTCCCCACCGCTAAAACCCTTAAGGACAACGCGAGGGTCATAAGGCTATACGATACAGCAGAAAACCTTGTGGCGTTTTGTATGGGCCCCCTCGGGAGGATATCGAGGCTGTTCTCTGCGCTGGTGGCTCCTTTCACCTACGCCTCCCTGGGTAGGGAAACGGCTCCCGGGCAGATGAGGGTTGACGAGCTCAGAAGGCTAATGGTGATGGTGAATGGACGCTAAAACGAGGCTCTATGGGGTGATGGGGCACCCTATTGGCCACTCGTTGAGCCCGACAATGCAAAACGCCGCTTTTAAAGAGCTGGGCATTAACGCGGTCTACATAGCTTTCGACGTTAGGCCCGAGAACGTCGAAAACGCGATCAGGGGAATAAGAGCCCTGGGAATTTCAGGAATGAACGTCACGATGCCCTTGAAGGAAAGTGTACTTCCTTACCTTGATGCCCTATCGGTGGATGCGGAGGAGATAGGGAGTGTCAACACCATCGTCAACGAGGGGGAGTTAATGGGCTACACCACCGACGGCATTGGGGCAAGAAAAGCCCTTGAAAGGGTGACGAAACTCAACGGAAAGAACGTCCTTATCATCGGGGCGGGCGGAGCCGGAAAGGCCATAGCCCATGAGATGGCAAAGACATCGGAAGTGGTTGTTCTAAATAGAACCGTTGAGAAGGCAAAGGCCCTTGAACGATTTGGTGTTAAGGGAGACTCCCTCAACTTTGAAAACCTGAGGCGATACCTAAGCTGGGCGGACGTTTTGATAAACGCGACCTCAGTGGGTATGAATTCCGATGAGAGCCTTGTGCCGGGGTCACTCCTCCGCGAAGACCTCGTGGTGATGGACATCGTTTACAGACCCTTAAAAACACGCCTTTTGAAAGATGCCGAAGAGGCTGGCTGTGTCGTGGTGGACGGGCTCTGGACACTGGTTTACCAGGGCGCTGAGAGCTTCTACCTCTGGACTGGGCGGAGGGTTGATCCAGAACTTATGAGGAGGGCTGCCCTTGAAGGGTTACGGAAGGGCGAGTAGTGCGCTCACGGTTGTGAACGCCTTTGCGACCGGAAAGGGGGCGGCCGTTGGCATTGAACTGTGGACGGAAGCGAGGGTGAGGGTAACTTCCGATGGGATTCGTGGCAGAATATTCGTTAGGGGTAAAGAACTCTCGGACTTTAGGCTGATTAGGGCAACCCTTGAGGTCATGAGGGAGTTCATAGGGGAGGAGTTTGGTATAGATTTCGAGATAACCTCCGAAATACCCCTGGGAAAGGGCCTTAAGAGCAGTTCTGCCGCTTCAAACGCCCTCGTGCTTGCGATACTTGATGCATTCAAGATGGAGCTGGAGCCCCTTGAGGTAATTAGGCTCGGCGTTGAGGCTTCGAGGAAGGCAGGAGTTACCTTAACGGGGGCCTTTGATGATGCCGCCGCATCTCTCCTCGGGGGTCTCTGCATCACGGACAACAAAAGGGACGAACTACTGAAGAGAGAGGAGGTCGAGGCGGAACCCGCTGTGCTGTTACTCCCTGATGAGACACTGCTTACGGAAGAGCTAAGGGGTAGGGATTTTTCCCCTATTGCAGAGTACGTGGAGGAAGTGTTTTTGATGGCATTGAGGGGGAAATGGAAGAGGGCATTGACGTTAAACGGCCTGCTGTATGCTTCGTTCCTTGGACACGGTGTTGAGCCCATACTTGCCGCCCTCCCCTACGGACATGCCGGTCTGAGCGGCAAAGGGCCGGCTTTCTTTGCCATAACCTCAGAGCCGGAGAGGGTTGCCGAAGAGTGGGCCAATTTTGGAGCGGTTGAGATAACATCCCTGAGGTGAGGATGTTGGAGATAGAACCCGTTGGTGAAATCCGCGGGGAGGTTAAGGCGCCTCCTTCCAAAAGCTACACTCATAGAGCTTTCTTTCTCTCCCTGCTTGCAGAGGGCAGGAGTAAGGTACTCGAAGCGCTTAAGTGTGACGATACGAGGGCCACGCTGGGAGCTATTAGGACCTTTGGGGCAGAAGCGAGCTGGGAGGTAGTTGTTCCCCCCGAAGAGCTCGCTCCCGGAAACATTGATGCCCGGGAGTCTGGGACAACCGCGAGAATCGCCATTGCTCTGGCCTCTCTTGCAGGGGGCAGGAGCGTTATCAACGGGAAGGGGAGACTAAGGGAGAGACCTATGGCCCCCCTCGTTAGGGCCCTTAACTCTTTGGGGGTGAGAGTTGAGGGCACAAGGCTCCCCATTGAGGTGATTGGCGGTAGGGTTAGTGGGAATTCCGTTGAAGTTGATGCATCAGTCTCTTCTCAGTTTGTGACTGCGCTCCTTCTCTTGGCCTCAAAGGTGGGTCTCAGGGTGAGGTGGAATGGGATTGTGTCGGGCCCTTACGTAGAGATGACGCTTCGAACCATGGAGGCCTTTGGGGTTGAGTTCGAAAGGGACGAGGGGATAATGGTCTATCCTGGGGTTAAGGGTACCGTCTTCAAGATCCCTGGGGATTACTCCAGTGCGTCTTTCTTCCTCGTGGCGGGCGCGCTCTACGGTAAAATCCGGGTTAGAAACCTCGATCCGAGGGACGTGCAGGCTGACATGGCGTTAATTGAGATCCTGCGGGAAGTCGGTGCGGAGGTCCGGGTTGGAGTGGACTACGTGGAGGTTGAGAGAAAAGACCTTAGGCCATTTGAGATAGATTGCTCCCCTTTTCCAGATCTCTTCCCCGTTTTAAGTGTTCTTGCAGCATATGCACCTGGAAGGAGTGTGATCAGGGGAAAACAGCTTAGATACAAGGAGAGCGACAGGGTGAGGGCGATGGCAATTAACCTTTCGAGGATGGGTGTGAATGTTAGAGAGCTGCCCGATGGACTTGAGATACGGGGTGGAGCGCCCAAGGGGGCAATGGTTGAGGGCTTCAACGATCACAGAATAACGATGGCAATGGCAATAGCGGCCCTGGGTGCAAGAGGTAAAACGATTATAACCGACTTTCGGAGTGTTTCAAAGTCTTATCCTTCTTTTTTCAAAGATTTAAGGAGGGTCCTCGGATGAAGGGTAAGCTCATTAGATTCACGCCCTTCGGGGAGAGCCATGGAAAGGCCGTTGGAGTCTTGGTAGAGGGGATTCCACCGGGAATACGCGTTGAGTTGGATGAACTCATTGGGGAACTTAAGAGGAGAAAGGGCATTCCAAGGTTTTCCACGAAGAGGAAGGAGGAGGATACCCCTGAAATACTCTCTGGAGTGTTTAAGGGTTTCACGACCGGAACACCGGTTGCCGTTGTGGTATGGAACCGGGACGTTGATTCGTCATACTACGAGGAGATCAAGAACACCCCTCGACCGGGTCATGCGGACTTTCCAGCCAGGATCAAGTACTTTGGCTACAACGATTACAGGGGTGGGGGTCACTTCTCTGGCAGACTAACGGTTGCCGTTGTGATAGCGGGATACTTTGCCAAAAAACTCCTTGAGAGGGAGGGTGTAATAGTTAGGGCCTACCTCAAGCGAATAGGCTCCGTCGAATGTCCGCCCTTCGATCCAGAGGAGTTGCTCAAATCCCCGAATCAGTACTGTCCCAACGAGGATGCGTTTTCTAAGATGATTGAGGAAATGGAGAGCGCAAGGAAATCTGGTGACAGCGTTGGTGGGATTGTCGAGACCATAGTCTTTAACGTTCCCCCGGGTCTTGGAGGGCCATGGGGGGAGGACATTGAGGCGGACATAGCATCCGCCCTCTTCAGGATCCCTGCGGTAAAGGGTGTGGAGTTTGGCCTCGGCTTCTCTTTCTCCCGCATGAGGGGAAGTGAGGCAAACGACCCCTTCTCCATTAGGGGAGGAAGAGTTGTTACCGAAACCAACAATCACGGAGGTGTTTTGGGGGGTATAACCACGGGGATGCCCCTGGTCGTTAGGACCGCCTTCAAGCCTACACCCTCCATTTATCTCCCACAGAGGACGGTTGACCTCTCAAGGATGGAGGGTGTTGAGATGAGGCTCAGGGGACGCTTTGATTCCTGCATAGTTCCAAAGGCGCTACCCGTCGTTGAGGGTATGGTCGCTTTCGTGCTGGCGGATCACCTACTGAGAAGAAAAGCCTGGGAGGGGGTGGTCAGATGAGCCTGTCCAAACCCTTAAATTCCCGGTTTCAACCTCTCCAAGGTGATGGTGATGCAACGCCAATATCCGTAACCCCCTACAAAGGCTCTCTCTGCATAGACGACCTCAGGAAGGAGATAGATGAGATAGACGGTGAGATTCTGGAGCTTCTCAGGAGACGGCTTGAAGTTGCCCGTAGGATAGGGCTCGTGAAGATGGAACTTGGGCTACCCGTAAAGGACGATGGCCGGGAAAGGGTCGTCCTTGAGAGGGCCGGTGAATTCAGATCCGTTTTTGAGGCAATCCTTGAGGTGAGCAGGGATGTTCAACGCTTACGAGTTTTTCAACAGGATAAATGAAGTTGGCCCAAAAATAAGGCTCGACGTTGGTCAGCCGGACATTCCCGTTAGACGGGAAGTGATTGAGGAGACCGTGAATTCTCTCAGAAGGGGCGAAACTGGCTACACATCCACTAATGGAATACGTGAGCTCAGGGAGGCAATAGCCGAAGTCGAAGGCGTCTCCCCGGAGGAGGTGATAATCGGCCCCGGGGCGAAGTTGTTGATCGCGGCTGAAATAGCCATGGCCAATAGAATAGCCGTTGTTGCCCCCCACTGGAACGCCTACCTCCTAATCGCCCGCCAGTTCGGAAAGGAGGTGGAGGTCTTCCCCACGAGTCTTGAAGAGGACTGGATTCCTGATCTCAAGGGGACGGAGGCGGATCTGATAATCCTTAACTATCCCAACAATCCTACGGGGAGGGTTCTTCCGAGGAAAAATCTCCGGGAAATCGTCGAGATTGCAGAGGACACGGGGGCGAAGATACTGTCCGACGAGATTTACGCTGAGCTTTCCTTCGTGGAATTTACCCCAGTAAGGGATCTATATGAGAAAACGGTTACCGTCAAAGGGTTTTCAAAACTATTCTCCATGACCGGCTTCAGGCTCGGCTATGCCATAGCCGATCCTCAGGAAGTTTCGAGAATAAGGAGGTTCATAGAATCAACCGTAACCTGTGTCCCGATCTTTGTTCAGAGGGCAGGCATAAAGGCTTTAGAACTCAGGGAGGAACTTATGGGTTCTATTCGGAAGGAATACCAACGGAGGGCAAAACTGGCCTCTCGCCTGCTCTCGGGCCTCGATTTCCGGAAGCCTGAGGGGGCCTTCTACGTCTTCTTGAGAGTGCCCTACGATGGACTCGCCTTCGCGGAGAGACTCCTTTTGAGGGGGGTTTCGGTTTTCCCCGGCGTCGCTTTCGGGGATTATCCAAACTTCGTCAGGATTTCCCTCTCAGGCTCCGGACTTGAGGAGGGTCTGAGGATCATCAGGGATGAGGTAAAATGCGCGTTGGAATCGCGGGTTATGGAAAAATGGGAAGGCTCTTCCAGCGGTGTGTCGGCGGGGAAGTGAGGTTCTACTCAAGGCACGGACCGATGGACTTTGGGAACATTGGGGAGCTCTACGCCTGGGCAGACGTTGTCATATTGGCCTCGTCAATGGATGCCACCCGTTCCCAGCTCAAGGAGCTCTTGGAGGTGTCGATGGAGAATCCACGGAGGGTCATGATATTTGACATAGCCTCCTTTAAAGGTGGGATAGTGGAGTTGTACTCCCGGTTTCCACCCGAGGTCATCGTTGCGAGCGTGCACCCCATGTTTGGCCCCGGCGTGAACTGCTTTGAGGATCAGCTTTTCCTCGTTGTTCCTGTTGGGGATAGGGAGAACGACGCGATGGAGGTTGCCGCCTTTCTGGAGTCTTTGGGAGCCAGGGTTGAGTTCGTGAGCAGTGAGGAACACGACAGGCTAATGGGGTTTGCCATAGGTGTCCCCTACTTCCTTGGGCTAAAGTATCTTGAGCTCGCCGTTGAAAAGGAGCTGGAGAGGTTTGGTGGGACATCTTCTCGTTTTCTCACCATCTACGGCAAGGCGGTGCTCAACGACTCCCAGGAATTCATAGAGGAGGTGATAGAAAGATCAATGCCCCAGATACGGGAATTCATTGAGGGTCTCCGGAATGTTCCTGACGTTGGATTTTTGGCTAGGGAGCTTGACGAGAATGAAATAAAAGATGCGTACAGACGGTTCTATCGGGCGTTAGAGCCCTGAAAGCTCCTTCATCCTTTTCCTCAGATGGGGCGTTGCATCTTTCCCGTATTCTGCGATCAGCTTTATCAGTGAGCTCCCGACCACAACCCCGTCTGCCCCCCACTGGAGGAGTGTTTCCACGTGCTCCCTTTTTGAGACTCCAAAACCAACCGCAAGTTTTTTACCGCATATCTTCCTCGCCCTTTCCAACAGCTCAAATGCGGTGTTGGCCATGGTTTCCCTCGCACCAGTTGTACCGTAGAGCGAGATCAAATAAACGAATCCCGTTGAGGCCCTGCATATCTCGGAGAGCCTTCCATCTGGAGTGTTGGGTGCCGCGAGGAAAACTGTCTTGATTCCCTCCTCCTTTGCAACGTCAAGGAACCCCCCGGCGTGGCT
>JALSNG010000102.1 GCA_026987155.1 Thermococcus sp.
TCTCAACAGGAGCCTTAAATACATAATAGCAACGGGGCTTGGATTGAGTCTCTTTTCTCTGGGTATGACTCTGGTTGTCCCTCTTTTTGGATACCTATCATGGGGAGCAACTGGAGTTATATTAATGTGGCTCAGGCACGGAAGAGAACAGCTAAAACTCAAGTTTCAAGAACTCATGATGAAAGAGGCTATAGCCAAGGGCATCGAAATCGGAATAAAAAAGGCAAATGAGAGCTAACACCTCTTATCAACCTTTTCGAAGGGGTTGTATATCCCCAGCCCTTCAATTTTCTCAAAATCCCTAACGTTCCTTGTAACAAGCGTGAGGTTGTGCCTCAAGGCAGTTGCCGCTATAACAGCATCGGGGAGCTTTACTTTAACCTTTCTCCGGAGTTCAATGGCAATGTCTGCTATCTCACCGGTAAGAGGTATGACGTGCGCGAAGTTTATGAACTCCTTAGATTTCTCAAAGCCCTCCTGAGTGTGGCCTTTCCAACCGAGGAACTCTATCTTAGTGATGATGGAGACGTTAAAGCTCTTCTTGAGGATTTCCTCAACCTTAGGGAGCTCCTCCTCAGGAATGGCGTCAGCGAGATAATAGATTAAAATGTTCGTGTCGATCAGAAAACCCTCTCCCATTCGTCCCTCAGCTCCTTCAGGCTTCTCTCAAGGTCTTTTCTGCCCTTGTAGATCCCTCTGTATCGTGAGGGCTCAAAGAGCTCTCCCTTCAGCTTCTCCCAGAGCTCGGGAGATATGATGACACCTTTAACCTTCCCGTGTTCGTCGTAAATGTACTCCACATCTTCCATCCGTACACCCGGAAGGTGTTTCGTTCCGCGTATATTTAACATCTTCGCTACAGCTCTGCCCTCCCCACAACCCTCACAACCCCCGGCTCCCCCACCTCTCCCTCCACCTCGAAGGTCTTGCCAAGGAACTGCTCCACGACCCAGATGTTCGTTACAAGGTGGTTCGTAATCTCTGCAACCCCGATTTCCCCGCCAGTGAAGGCTAAGAACGGTATCAGCTGGTCGCCGAGGAACCTGTCAACGGCTTTCTTGGGCTCCAACTGCCCTATCAGCTCTTCCGCCGCTTCCCTGCCGACCACTTCAGCCGGCTTTCCGCGCTTGCCGAGTGCATCTCCGCCGAGCCTGAGCGAATCGGTCTCGGCCCAGACGACGATGCCGCTCCCGGGCCCGAGGGAGCGCGATACTTCCGTCTCTATCTCCACGGGGACGCCGTAGAGCTCTCTCAGCCTCCCCTCAGCCGCTTTAGCCTGCCTCTCAGCGACGTGGGTCGGCAGGTTGGTGGCGTGACTTATTCCTCTGAAGCTTTCTATCTTGCCCCATTCAAGCGCCACGAGCGGTTTTCTCTCCTCCCAGGGTTCCACCTTTCCAACGACCAGCCCACCGCCCTTTGGATAGTGGCCTCTCCGCCTGATTTCGAGTTCCGCTTGGAGGCCCATCTTCCCGAGGGCGTAGAGCGTTACGTTCTTCAGGTAATCAACGGGCGGGCTCCAGGGGACGTCGGTTCCGCCGGTTATCTCAAAGCTCCCACCCGTGAATGCCATCGCCGGCAGCAGAGCCTGAAGAACCAGCGTGATGCTCCCGGCCGTCTTTATCGGAACGCGGACGTGCTTTGGCTCTGCCTTTCCGGGTATGAACTCAAGAACCGTTGAGCCGACCTTCGCTCCTTTAACCCTCGCGTTGCCCAGCTCCTTTAAAGCCAGAATACCGTGGAGGTGCTGGGGTCTCAAACCGGGGTTTGGCCTGTTAGCGCGAATCTTGACGATTTTAACGGGCTTTTCGGTGATGACTGAGAGGGCTATGGCAGTCCTCAGTATCTGCCCTCCTCCCTCGCCATAGGAACCGTCTATCACTATCATCTCCCCCACCGTTGGGAATTTCAACGGGAAAGCTAAAAATTTTGCCGAAAGGCTTTTACTCGGTGAATCCAACTCTAAGCGGTGGAAGTATGGACGAGCTTGAGTTCTGCGTGAAGAGCCTCAGCTATCCCCTCGGAATGCTCCTCGAAACTCTAAAGAGGAGAGAAGGCCAAAGGATCGAGGTTGATGGGATAAGAATTACCGTCCCGAGGCTCCCCTTTGCCGTGAACTGCTACCTCGTGACGAGGGCCCTTTACCTTAGCCTCGACGTTGTGGATGCGAAGAGGCTCGGCGATGATATTGCCTACGCTGAGGAATTCATCGCGAGGGTTCTTGCATCACCGCTCGGTGAGAAAGTCCGTCCTTATCTGGAAAGAGCGGAGGGACTAATTTCAGTCCGCGGAAGGCTAAACGTGGACTGGCTGGAGTTCGAGAGACGGAGCGCGAGGGTAAAGCCTCTCCTTGGGATGGTTCCAAATGAGGAAGGGCTGGAAGAGCTGAAGAACCTCTCAGTCGATGGTTGCCTTCTCATGAGCTACCTTGCAGGAGACAGGAAGAAGCGCGAAAAGGTAAACGCAGTCCTTGGAAGACACAATCCATCTTTCAGAAAAGCGGTCAGGGCCTACTTCAAAGCTCTCCGAGGTTGAGTTTTATAGCAAGCTCAAGGGCCTCCCGCTGAGAAAGTCCAAGGGAAGACAGCCCTTCAACCAGCCTAACAATCCCCCGAAGGTTCCTCTCGTTGAGTTTAACGTCAGGAAGCCTTTTCACGAGTTCATAGGGCACCTCTATCCCCAATAGGTTGGAGAGGCGGCGCGCAAAATCCTCAGCCTCCATTGGAGGCAGCCTAAGAATGGCCTGGAAGTCGAGGAAGGAGTACTTTGAGGCGTCCTTTGTTTCAACCACGATGTTATAGTTTCTATCGGAGGCAAGGAGCTCCGCAACCTCGGATACAGCCGGCTCATGGAGAACTACGGCTCCCCCCGGAACCCATTCCATTAGGTCTACTCCCGAAAGGTTCTCCACAAGGACATCAATGCCAAGGGAAAGGATATCAACGGGATTAACTTCCAAACCTCCCCTCAAGTTGTTCTGCCTTTTCCTCGAAAGTCGCTCGTAGAGAGAACGATTTAGGAGGGTCAGCTGGTAGATCCCATCACCGTCCACGTAGAGGACACCGTTTGAAACAAGACGCAACCCAAGTCTCGATAGAATTGCCGCAAGTTCATCCTCGCTCCTCGTTGTTATTGCCCTTCTACCCTCCAGGGACTCAAACCCTTCACTCACGAGGACATAGTCAGCGGGGAAAAGATTTTTTGCGCTAAAAAACTCCTGAAGGGCCTGCTTAGCATTGCCCTCGTCAATGGCGTAGACTTTTATGAACTCTACCCTCTCAGACCTGTCTATTCCGGCAAACACCACAGCGTCCCTTCTTTCCATGGGCCTCAAAACGTCCTCCATCTCTCCCACCAAAAGGAAATTAGAGGCTCATAGCCCCCAGGAGCTCGCCGGTGTCGAGGTTTACTATCCTGACCTCCCGTCCCCGGGTGTCAAGCAGGGCGACACTCCTGACGCCGGTTAGGTACCCACATACCTCTCCCGGGTTCACGAGTATGGTTCTTCCCTCCTCACGAATTTCATAGCGGTGGGTGTGGCCAACTATGACCACATCGTAGAGCCTGCTCCTGGCCAGCGCACGAACGATTCGCTCATCCGTGCCGTGGGTTACGGCCATCTTCATGCCATCGGCTTCGACCTCCAGTATCTCGTCGTAGATTCCAAGTGCCTCATATAGGCCCTTTCTTTCGCCGTCGTTGTTGCCAAATACGCCCCTAAGCGGTGCCCTTAGCTTCTTAAGCTCCTTAGCAACGAAGGGCGCCACAAAATCGCCGGCGTGGATGACGAGGTCAACACCACTCTCGTTGAAGAAATCCACGGCCAGTTTAATCGCAGGCAAGTTGTCGTGAGTGTCGCTCATAATGCCCACAATCATGTTCCCACCATAGGAACCTATCCCCAACCCCTTATAACCCTTAACCCAAAGATTAATATCCAAAACCCTCGAGTGCTATTCGAGAGGGTGATGGCATGTTCACAGGGAGGGCCAAGATAGCCGTCAAGGTGCTCACGTCCTTTGGAGACTGGAAAAATGGGGATATCATCCTCCTGGAGGACTGGAAGGCCAGAGAACTTTGGGAATCGGGAATAGTTGAAGTCGTTGACGAGACGGACAAAATAATAGGGGAAATTGACAGGGCAATAAAGGAGGAAAAGGAAAACGAGCCGATAATGCCCCTTCCGGCAGGCCTCTATGAGAGGGCCGAGTTTTACATCTACTACCTTGAGAACTACGTGAGAATGAACGCTGGCGAGGGCGTCGAGGCCATCAACGTGAAGCTTATGAAGCTCGCCAACCTGAAGAAGAAACTGGAACACCTAAAGATGATAAGGTTCCGGAAGATACTCGAGGCGGTGAGACTCAGACCAAACAGCCTTGAGATCCTCTCCCGGCTATCGCCGGAGGAGAAGAGAGTGTACCTCCAGATATCCAAAATCAGGAACGAGTGGTTGGGTGAGGGCTGATGGACAGAGAGGAGATGATTGAGAGATTTGCCAGCTTTCTGCGAAGCTACGCCGACGATAGGGGCAACGAGGTTTACATAAACAAACTCAAAGATCTCCTGACGGTGGTCCCAAAGCGCTCGTTGTCAATCGACTGGACGCACCTCAATTCATACGACCCGGAACTTGCCGAAGAACTCCTCAACGATCCGGAGGAGAGTATACCCGCGGCCGAGGACGCCATCCAGATAATACTCCGCGAGCCCCCGATTGAGAAGAGGGAAGAGTTCAAGGTTCACGCCAGGTTTTTCAACCTCCCCAAAACCCTCCTCGTTAAGGAACTTGGAAGCGAACATATAAACCGCTTTATACAGGTTGATGGAATCGTCACGCGAGTGAGCGAGGTGAAACCCTTCGTTCAGAAGGCCGTGTTCATCTGCAAAGACTGCGGCAACGAAATGGTTCGCCTTCAGAGGCCCTACGAAAACTTGATAAAGCCTCCGAGGTGTGACGCCTGCGGCTCAAGGAACATCGATCTCGACGTTGAAAAAAGCCGCTTCATAAACTTCCAGAGCTTCCGATTACAGGACCGACCCGAGAGCCTGAAGGGCGGCCAGATGCCTCGCTTCGTGGATGCGATACTCCTCGACGACATGGTTGACTCCGCACTACCTGGAGACAGGGTTTTGATTACCGGAATCCTGCGCGTCATTTTAGAGCAGAAGGACAAGAGGCCAATATTCAAGAAGGTTCTTGAGGTAAACCACATAGAACAGCTGAGCAAAGAGATAGAGGAGCTGGACATTTCACCCGAGGACGAACAGAAGATAAGGGAGCTCGCACGTAGAAAGGACGTGATAGACACAATAGTGGACTCGATAGCCCCTGCCATATGGGGAATGAAGGACGTCAAGATGGGCATAGCCCTGGCCCTTTTCGGTGGAGTCCAGAGACTTCTCCCTGATGGAACGAAGCTCAGAGGAGAGAGCCACGTTCTGCTCGTTGGAGATCCGGGGGTAGCGAAGAGTCAACTTCTCCGTTATGTCGCCAACTTAGCGCCGAGAGCGATTTACACGAGCGGGAAGAGCAGTTCAGCTGCTGGTTTGACGGCCGCCGCAGTCAGGGACGAGTTCACCGGCTCGTGGGTTTTAGAGGCCGGCGTTTTGGTTTTGGCGGATGGAGGGTTTGCTATGATAGACGAGTTTGACAAGATGAGCGACAGGGATAGGAGCGCGATACACGAAGCTTTGGAACAGCAGAGCTACCACCACGACTTCGAGCTTCTCTTAGCCGATGGGAGAAGGGTAAAGATAGGGGAACTGGTCGATTCTCTCATTGAAAAGAACCGCGATAAGGTTATCCTTGGCAAGGACACCGAGATTCTGCCCGTTGATGGCATTGAACTTCTCGCCTACGACCTTGAGAGGAGGGAGGTTGTGAAGGCCAAGGCCGACCGAGTGAGCAGGCACAAGGCCCCCGAAAGGTTCATACGGCTGAAGTTCTCCAACGGTAGGGAGGTAACCGTAACGCCAGAACATCCAATTATGGTCTGGGAAAGCGACGGTATCCTGGAGAGACCGGCAGAAGAAGTTTCCCCGGGAGACGTTGTTCTCGGGGTGAAAAGCTATCCAATCCAACTACCTGACCCGGGTGGCCCGAGGTTTAGGGACATCCCAGAGGCCGTGAAGAAACAGGAGTACCTCTACTCAAGGGGAGTGACCAGCAGGATAAGGAAGGGTACAAACTACTACGAGGTGGTTCCTGAGGAACGCAGGTTTCCCGGCCGCATTATTCGGAAGATAAGCAGAATCGGAAGACCTTTCAGGTTCAGGGTTAAGAGTTACCACATGAGCAATCGGCCCCTTGTGAAGGAGAGCAGAATACGGGAAATTCTTGGGGAGCTAAAAGCCCACGTGGAAACCGTGGAAAAGCTGGCAATGGAAGACCCTTTAAAAGCCCTCGACTACCTTTCAAAGACGTCCATTGCCACCAAATACGGGATGACGGGACCTACCCTAAAGAACCGGCTGACAAAGGGAGACAGACTCGCGGAGAGCATAGTCCGGGATGAAGTTTTCCTAATGGCCAGGGAAGCGAGGGAGAAGATCAGGGAGATCGAGGAATTCATTGGCTCCAACGTGAACTTCCTCCAGGTAGTGGAAAAGGAAGAGGTTCCAAACGGGCACTGGGAATGGGTTTACGACGTCACCGTCGAGCCTCATCACCTCTTCGTTTCGCACGGTTTGGTTCTCCACAACACCATAAGCATATCCAAGGCGGGCATAACGGCCACACTCAACGCAAGAAC
>JALSNG010000103.1 GCA_026987155.1 Thermococcus sp.
TGCCGAAGATAAGCTCCCTCTGGGATGAAGCTAAAGAGATAGCCTTCCACCGCGAGTACAGAACGCACACAGGAAAGTACAAAGGCGTTCCAATAAGCGTTACCTCGACCGGAATAGGCGGGCCCTCAACTGCCATAGCTGTAGAGGAGCTGGCCGCGATAGGGGCAGATACGTTCATAAGGGTTGGCTCTACCGGAGCGATACAGCCTGGAATGGAGATAGGCGACCTGATTATAGCGAAAGCGGCGGTTAGGCTCGAAGGAACTTCAAAGCAGTATGTGAGGGTTGAGTATCCCGCGGTTGCGGACCTTGAGGTTACCCTCGCGCTGATTGAAGCCGCTGAGACCCTCGGGGTGCGCTACCACATCGGCATAACGGCATCAACCGACAGCTTCTATCTCGGCCAGGGAAGGCCCGGTTTAAACGGCTACTTCCCGAGCTTTGCGAAGAACATACTCGACGACCTGAGGCAAGCGAGGGTCACCAACTTCGAGATGGAGGCGGCGACGCTCTACACTCTCGCGAACATATACGGACTGCGTGCAGGATGCGTCTGCTCCGTCTTCGCCAACAGGATAACCAACGAGTTCGGCAAAGCCGGTGAAAAGGAGGCAGCGCTGGTTGCCAGCGAGGCGGTCAAGATACTCGCCGAGTGGGACGAGGAGAAGGAGAAAGCTGGAAAGAAGGTCTGGTTCCCAGGATTGAGGCGTTGACGCCCAGTTTTCTGTTTTTCCGGAAGATTAAGTTTCATGTCAGCGCACTCAACCACTTTGAGCCCCCCAAACTGGGGCGAGGAGCTAAAATTAAAATCCGCCTGCGTCAGTATTCTGTCACATTAGAGCAGCGGATGAGAGATTTCATTAATCGGTCTCGCTTTGGAGATGCCAAGAAAAGGCCTACTTACCTTTCAGGATGCCTTTGTATAACCCACCGATCCCGAGGATGTAACTGCGAAGTAACCCCTACGAATCCACTTGGTCCTGAGATCACGAACATTAGCCTCACCCTGAAGAGTTAACAACCGCCTGGCATGAGTTTTGCCAGAAAAGTTTCTTGTGGCGGACCGGCGGGGCTTCGAACCCCGGACCTGCGGCTTAGGAGGCCGCCGCCCTATCCTGGCTAGGCTACCGGTCCACTGCCCGCTATTCCCTCCCGGGGAAGACTATTTAAAGTTTGCGGTGAAGTAGGGGCGGTGATGATGGGGTGATAGACGAACTCGACATTAAGATACTCTCACTTCTCCAGAAGAATTCCCGTCTTTCCTACAGGGAGATAGCACGGGAACTGAAAGTGGCCGTTGGCACAGTCTACAATAGAGTGAAGAGAATGGAAGAGGAGGGAGTAATTAGAGGATTTGCTCCAGTTCTTGACTACGAGAAGCTCGGATTTGGACTGACTGCCGTGATAGGGGTAAAAGCCAAAGGGGGGAAGATAACCGACATAGAACAGAAAATAGCGGAGAAAAACCAAGTTATCCTCGTCTACGACATAACCGGAGAGTTTGACATAGTGGTGGTTGCGAAGTTCAGGGACAGGGCCGACATGAACCGTTTTGTAAAATGGCTTCTATCACTGGAAGGCGTCGAAAAAACAAACACGAGTGTCGCCATGCAGGTCGTGAAGGAAGATTTCAGAATTGGACTAACGGAGGACTAAGACCTCGTCCATAAATCTTCGCGCGAAGTCGTCCATACTCTCTACAGGGAGTTTGACCTCCCGGCCGTTAACTTTTCCCTTGAAGACGTAGCGCTTTGACACTATCCTGGAAATTCCAGAAAAATCGGGGTTGCTCCTTATGGTCTCCTCAAGGACTTCGTTGAACTCCCCCTCGGCGACACCGAATATCACGCCCTCAATGGCGACCCTCTTTCCACACTCCTCTTCCCCGCACTCAAACCTGAAAAAACGGCCGGGCTCAGCATCAACGGGTACCGTGAGCCCGGCGGCGTTGTACACCAGAAACTTCATCTCAATCACTCCAAGGTTATGAGGCTCTCCACGGGGATGCTGTACTCCTCCTTCAAGTGCTCTATAACATCCCCAACGCTCACCAGGAAGAACATTCCAACGGGCTTTGCCCCAGCTTGCCTGCACATCTCGGCAAGGGCCTTCTGGGTCTCCCCACTCCTGATGACGTCGTCTATTATCAGGACTTTTTCTCCCTTCCTAAGGGCCCAGTGCGGTAGGTACAGAGTGGTGACGCTTCCCGATGCACTTGGGACATAGCTAACCTCATAGAACTTCTCAACGCCAACCTCCTTCTTTTTCTTGGCGTAGACAACGTCCACGTTTAGCTCCCTTGCAACGTGAACCGCGAGAGGTATGCCATCCGTGGCCGCGGTGAGGACCTTGTCAACGTTCACCTCCATGTATCTCCCTGCCACTTCTTCTGCTATTATGCTCATAAGTGCGGTGTCACTCAGCACGGGCATGTTGTCAAAGAACCCGCGCTCATCGAATTTTATTCTCTTCCTGACTTCCTCTTCTATGTTGACGTAGGGCCTGAGAAGCTCCAAGAGCTCCCGCGTCCTCTCCGTGCTGGGGAGAACCTTGCCCCGAACATACCTGTTTAGGACGGTTATCGGGAGGCCGGTTATTTTTGAGAGCTCCTCGTAGGTGTGGGATTTTTTAAGCAGTCTGAGCACTCTAACGAGCCGAAGCTTCTCCTGCACGGACTTTAGCTGACTCACGTTATCACCTCCGATGAACCGGGGTTAACAAAAAAATGTATAAATACGTTTCGGTCAAATTCGATTTTACAACCCCCTTCTGTACTCCTCAAAAACGTCCCCATAAGTTGAGAGGAGGAACTCCTCGTCAACTGGTCTACCATCCTCGTGTCCGATTCCCGGGCAGAAAGAGTCCAGTTTAACGTACACTTCCATTTTATCGCCGTGTTTTACAAAGACGAATGGATACAACCTGCATGCGAGGGGTCTGTTGTTGTATATTCTGCACCTCTTAGTTTCCGGATCAAGAAAAACACATGAACCATCCATAGGTTTTTTCTTCAGAGCGTATCCAATGAACTTGTCACCACGATAGAAGGCTTTCTCATAATCCACAAACTCCCAGGCGTTGTATCCGAGGGACTCTATCCGCTCGATGTCTTCATCGCGAAGGGGAATCTCAAGCTCGGAACAACACAGACCACAGTTTTCCACGCACTTAAATTTAAAGGATGGGTCGTACTCGACCTTCAGGGTCCTCAGGTCAACAGTCGCAACCCATTTCTTCTTCAATCCCTACCTCCTCCCTATGGAACTTGCTATGAGGGTTTCCGTCATTTCAATGTGAGGAATCTGCCTAACCTCCCTTTCATACATTCTGTCGAGTTCTTCAATGCTCTCCACTTCAAGGCGGAGAACGATATCGTACTCCCCGTAGACCCTGTAGATCTCCCTAACAACTGGCAACTCCTTGAGTCTCTCGTAGACTTCCTCCTCGTGTCCGGGCTTGACGACAACCAACACAAAGACCTCTATCATGTCAGAACCCTCCCAACGCTCCAAGGTTGAATTTCTTCGCCATCTTTGATAGCTTTCTCTTGTCCATACTCTTAAACATTTTCTTCATCTGATTGTACTGATGAAGGAGCTCTCTAACCTCAGCGGTGCTCGTTCCAGAACCCCTGGCAATGCGTTTTATCCGGGAGTAGTTTATTATCTCCGGTTTTTCAAGTTCCTCCTCAGTCATGGAGTCCATGATTACCCTGTATCTTTTAAGCTTCTCCTCGCCGACTTTGACAGCATCCTCCGGAAGGGAATAACCCATCCCAGGTATCATCTGAAGGATCTGCTTAAGAGGACCCATCTTCTGCATAGCTTCAAGCTGAGCGTACATGTCTTTAAGGTTGAACTTCCCTTTGAGGAACTTTTCAAGGTCTTCCTCCCTAAACTCCTGCTCCTTCTGGAGTTCCTCAAGCTTCTGAAGGAGACCTTCTATATCCCCCATTCCAAGGAGCCTTGAGACAAAGCGCTTGGGATCGAAGGGCTCCAAATCGTCTATCCTTTCGCCCACGCCGATGAACTTTATGGGCGCCCCGGTAGCGGCTACTGCCGAGAGGGCACCCCCACCCTTGGCGGAGCCATCGAGTTTCGTTACTATGATCGACCCTATAGGTGTGGCTTCCTTGAAAGTGAGGGCCTGAGCCTGGGCCTGCTGACCGATGGTCCCATCTATCACAAGGATAACCTCGTGAGGATTTATGGCAGCGCTTATCTGTTTCATCTCCTCAATGAGACCCGCTTCCTCCTTGTGCCTTCCAGCGGAGTCCACTATTATAACATCCACTCCCCTACCTTTGAAGTACTCAACCCCCTCCCGAGCGAGTTTCACGGCGTCCTTCTCCCCAGGGTCGCCGAAGACCTCTATGCCGTAGGGATCAAGGAGCTGTCTGAGCTGATGGTATGCACCGGGACGCCATGTATCAGAGCATACTACACCCACCCTATAACCCCTTTTCTGAAGGTGCCTCGCAAGTTTTGCAACGCTTGTTGTCTTACCCGAACCCTGTATACCAACCGTAAGGAGAACCGTTGGTTTTTCTTTTATTTCGAGGGGTTTAGCCTCAGTTCCGAGGAACTTCGTGAGCTCCTCGTACACGATCTTTATTATGTGCTCTTTCGGACTCACGCCGGCGGGGGGATTCTCTTCCAGTGCCCGCCTCTCAATAGTTTTTGTAAGCTGAAGAACAAGCCTCACGTTTACATCAGCCTGGATTAGGGCCCGCTGGATATCCCTAACTACCTCCCTGATAGTGGCTTCGTCAACGGTTCTCGAGCGTGCAAGTTTTCTGAGTGCATCGTTAAGAGCCTTCCCTAACTTCTCAAGCGCCATGCCCTTCCCCCACATCACTAAAGAGGGGTACGCTTATAAAAGGTTGGGTCCCCGCAAGAGAACTCTCGTTCAATGCCGATTAAACTCCTCCGAATTACATATCTGTGGCAATCAACGAATTTCAACGGAAGCGGTGATATTAACCCGAGATACCGGGGGGAATTCAAAAGCTCAATTTAGATTTCAAGTTCTCTACAACCTAAAATTCTAAAAAAGAAAGCTATTAGGTAAATCTCCGCCAAAGACCATGTTTTCTTCCAAAAGATAAAACCAATCGAAGAACATTAAGACATTCAGCGAATTTTTGTTCTCAACTTCGATAAACAATGCACTGTTTTCGCCATTGAAAGACAATTGTCGATACCAATTTTAACGAATGTCTATCAGAAACCTTTTTATACTTTTAAGTTGTAGTATCTAACGGTGAGGAGAGATGACGACCGTTATAAAACGCGACCCCAAGAGATTTTTGAGAAATATGAAAGCCCACTACGGCGATGTATGGCACATCCCATCGAGCAGATACCTATCAAACCCCGATTTTGTCGTTGTTGACCCCAAGAGCGGGAAGAAAACCAAGGTGAGTTTTGTCTCCCTGGACGACGGCGAAACCGTTGCAGTAGTCTACGATGAGCTCGGGTGACTCCTTTTCTTCCCAATTCCTCAGGAAACATTAAATACTCCAACTTCCTAAAAACTTCGGGTGACAATAATGCCCATCGATGTTTATCGGGAGGCTTTCAGGTTAGCTGGCACCATCAGGGATAAATACCTGCGGGCCGTAACCTACGCCCGAATTGGATATTACATGTACCTCGCAAAAAACCCCCTGTATAAAGACGCCTTTAAGTACGCCCTCAACGCCACGGCTTCTATAGAAAATCCAGCCGTTATGGTGAAAGCCCTCATCGAGGTTGCGAGTCAGCTTTACAGGGTCAAACCAGAGACTTCAAAAAAGACTTTTCAGGAAGCGTACGAAGTTATCCTCACTTTTCCCCAACCCCTCCGCGATGAGATGCTCTCAGCACTCTCCTCAAGACTCCTTGAGATAGGACTACCGGATGACGCCCTCTTTTACACCAACGACATTGAGGACACCGTGAAGAGAAACGATCTCCTCCTCAAGATACTCGGGGCTTATCTGGAAAAGGGCAACATGCGAAAGGCTTACTTAATCGTGGAGAAGATTAAAGAGGAACCGTGGAAATCGATAGGGGCAATAGAAACCATAAAGGAACACCTCAAAAGAGAAGAATTTGGCAGTGCAATCCGAGTTCTTTCCGAAATAAAAAGCGAATACTGGCTTGGCGAAGCCATGAAAGAGGTTGCAGTCTACTTGAAAAACTCGGACGTTCCGACTGCAACCTACGAAAAGTTCGTGGACATAGCACTGGGAATGTCCCGGGACGGTGATCTCGAGGTTCTGCGTTCCCTTCTCGTGGGACTCGCCGCACAGGGAGAGATAGAGTTTGTGATAGAGATAACCAACCGCCTCCCCCGAACCCAGCGGAAAGAAGTCCTCACGGAAATAGCCAAGGCCATATCGGACAGAGGGGAATACATATCACGCCTTCTGGACTCCATTGAAAGAGAGTACCTCGACGATGTTGCCCACGCTGTAATGGATGAACTCCTCGAGAGGAAGCCCCCCTCAGAAAGCGTGGAGATCGCCAAGAAAATAGGAAAACTGTCTCCTGACGACACGGTTCTCGTCAAGGTCGTTAGGGTTCTCTCAAAGGCCGGGGAATTTGAGAGTGCCTGGGAGTTCGCGAGAAACGTCAGAGGCAACTATCTCCGCTCATTGGCTTTCGGTAGCATAGCCGTGGAAAAACTGAGGACGGGCGATATAGACGGGGCAATCGACGCTGCACTCGAAGTAAAGGATCCAAAATGGGGCTCCTGGCTTCTCAGCGAGATACTTACAAAGATCCTCGAGCTAAGAACTGAGGGAAAGGTTACGGGGGACATCGAGAAAAACGCCAGAGCCCAGAAATTACTGTGGGATGGAGAATAACGTTTTAAGCTCCCAATCCAATCTTTTCAGGGTGATAACATGCCAAGAATAGCCATTATTGGAGGTTCCGGAGTTTACGACCCGAAACTCCTGGAGAACGTCAGAGAGGAGTTTGCAAGCACTCCATACGGAAAGGTAAGGGTAAAAGTGGGAGAGTACGATGGGGAGGAGGTAGTCTTCCTCCCAAGACACGGTGAAGGTCACAGCGTTCCTCCACACAAGATCAACTACCGCGCCAACATCTGGGCCCTTTACGAGCTCGGTGTTGAAAGAATCCTGTCAACATCGGCAGTGGGTTCCCTCAACGAAGCCATGAAGCCGGGCGATTTTGTCATCCTCGATCAACTAATGGACTTCACCAAAACGAGACACTACACTTTCTACGACGGCGAGGGGAGTCCCCACGAAAGGAGGTTTGTGGCCCATGTGGACTTCACCGACCCATACTGCCCAGAGCTAAGGAAGGCCCTTATCACATCTGCTAAAGAACTTGGCTTCAGGTACCACCCGACGGGAACCTATGCCTGCATGGAAGGGCCACGCTTTGAAACCAGGGCCGAGATTAGGGCGTTGAAGATACTCGGTGCTGATGTGGTCGGAATGACCCAGTGTCCTGAGGCAATCCTCGCGAGGGAGCTGGAGATGTGCTATGCCAGCGTGGCGATAGTGACAAACTTCGCCGCAGGGATAAGCAGGGAAAAACTCACCCACTCTGAGGTCGTTGAACTGATGGCAAGAAAGAGTGATGAAATCAAGTACCTGCTGATGAAGTCTATCAAGTACATTCCAAAGGAGCGTCACTGTCCCTGCAAGGATGCCCTGAAGGGTGCCACCGGGGAGTGATGCCCTTCCCAGTTCTTCCCTCATCTTAAAAGCGCTTACGTTAGAAACCTAATGTTAAAGAAAGTGTTTAATAGTAAGTCCCCATAGTTCTTCTCGGTGATGCAAATGAGGTACGACGTGGTGATAATCGGTGCGAGTGCCGGCGGAATAACCACTGCAATTTCGGCTAAGAAGTTCTACCCAGACAAGAACGTTCTTGTTATCAAAAAGGAAGATGTGGGCATGATTCCCTGCGGAATTCCGTACGTTTTTGGAACTTTGATGAGCGTTGAGGATGATATTCTTCCAGTCGAGAAGTTCCTCGAGCCACTTGGCGTTGAAGTTCTGACCGACGAGGTCACCGGAATTGACCCCAAGGGCAAGCTCGTAAAAACCGCCTCAGGGAAGGAGATTGCCTGGGAAAAGCTTGTCCTCGCGACGGGATCAAAACCCACAAAACCAGAGTTCCCGGGTTCAGGGCTTGACGGAGTGCACACCGTTCCCAAGGATTACCCCTACCTCAAGAAGCTCCGTCAAAGGGTTGAGGAAGCAGAAAAGGTGGTAATAGTAGGCGGTGGCTTCATAGCCCTCGAAGTGGGAGACGAGATAAGAAAGCTCGGCAAAGATGTTACGCTTGTAGTAAGAAGCAGGCTTCTGAGGAGCTCCTTCGATAGAGAGTTCAGCGAGATGGTAGAGGAGCGGCTTAAGAGAGTTGGGATCAATGTTGTCTACGGCCAAGTCGAGAGGATTTTGGGTGATGGACGAGCTGAAAAAGTCAAACTGGCCGATGGGCTTGAACTTCCGGCCGATCTCGTGATACTCTCTACGGGTTACAGACCAAACGTCGAGCTGGCGGTCAAAGCAGGGCTAAAGGTCACACGATACGGAATATGGACCGACGAGTACATGAGAACCTCTCACCCAGACATCTTTGCCGTTGGTGATTGCGTTGAACACAGGGAGTTCTTCACGGGGAAGCCCTACCCACTGATGCTCGCCTCAACGGCAACTTTCGAGGCCCGGATTGCGGGGGCAAACCTCTTCAGGCTCCAAATAGTCAGAGAAAACAGGCGGACAATAGGAGCATACTCAACCCACGTTGCCGGTTTAACCTTGGGAGCCGCAGGTTTGACGGAGGAGGCGGCGAAAAAAGAAGGTTTCGAGGTCATCGTTGGTTACGGGACGGGACCGGACAGGCATCCGGCGAAATTCAGGGATACATCAAAGGTCACCGTGAAGCTTATTTTCTCTCGGGACAGAGGAGCAATACTCGGGGCACAGGTAGCCGGCGGTAAGAGCGTGGGCGAGATGATAAACCTCCTCGCACTGGCAATACAAAAGAGGCTTACAGCAAGCGAGCTCTACACACTACAGATAGCCACTCATCCACTCCTAACGGCCTCACCCGTTGGCTACCAAGTCCTCCAAGCGGCTGAAGATGCCCTTGCGAAGCTGAGATCCTGAGGGCTGTATGCTCTCCCCCTCTTTTGTTTGGTTCCGAAAAGTTAATCAGGAACCTTGGGGCGGGGGACTTTTAGGAAAATACAAAAACCGCTCTCATTCCCCAGATTAGTGGGGGGCAAAAGGACCTCCCATTAAAACCAGTATATTAGCCAGAAAAGTTTGAGTGGTGCGGTGGCCGGGATTTGAACCCGGGCCAGCGGCGTGGCAGGCCGCTGTCCTGGACCAGGCTAGACTACCACCGCACTTGGAGTCCGTAGAATACTCACCTGTGCCCGCTTTATAAATCTTTCGGTGAGCTGAGACGGTTAAATTTATAAAGCGTCTTCGAGAAGGGGTTAGTGACTGTGCCCCGGTGGCCTAGTCTGGATAGGGCGCGAGGCTGCGGACCTCGAGGTCCGGGGTTCGAATCCCCGCCGGGGCGCCATCGAAACTTTTGTCAAAGAACGTTGTTTGGCAGGGACTCATTACCGCGTCCTGTTTCGGAGTTTCATGGATAGGGACTGTTATCCCCACCGTTCGACATCAAGCCAGGCGACGCCCCCAGCACTGAAATCCGAAAAGTCTTCTCACCCCAAACCTCCAGCCTCAAGTTTACAACTTACAGTGTAGTTCAAGGGGGGCGAGATAAACGGTGAGGGAGCCACCCTTCTCTATCTGGCAAACAAGCATGTAGAGAGGAGGCACAGGAAAAGGAAGGTCCCTGCTCAATTCTAAAGTTACTCACTCCTGTTTCATCCCACAATCCAAAACATTTAAATACCCCCCACATTTTAGTATATTTTGGTAAGAAAAGTGGGAGGTGGTATGATGGTATACGTTGCGGTTCTGGCAAACGTAAACGGCAACCTCCCAGCCCTTGCAAAGGCCCTCGAAAAGATAGAGACCCTCAAAGAGGAGGGCTACGAAATTGAAAAGTACTACATTCTTGGAAACGTGGTTGGCCTGTTCCCATATCCGAGAGAGGTCCTTGATACACTTGACGACCTCATACGGAACAACAAGGTGAGCGTAATTCGCGGTGAGTTCGACCAGGTTATAGCGGAGAGCGATCCACACGGTGAGGGGCCGGACTACATTGATCGCGTGAATTACCCAGAATATATAAAGCGGGCCCTAAGATACACGTGGGAAAAGCTCGGTCACGATGGCAGGGAGTTTATACGTGATCTGCCAGTTTACCTGGTCGACAGGGTTGGAAAGAACGACATTTTTGGTGTTTACGGAAGCCCACTCAATCCCTTCGGAGGCATCGTTCTCCCAGAACAGCCCACGAGCTACTATGAGACAATAATGCGCCCCATGAAAGACTACGAGATACTCTTTGTGGCCTCGCCGAAGTACCCAGTCAACGCCATGACCCGCTACGGAAGAGTTGTGTGCCCAGGGAGCATAGGGTTTCCTCCCGGCAAGGAGCACAGGGCCACGTTCGCCCTGGTTGATGTCAATACACTCCACACAAAGTTCATAGAGGTTGACTACGACAAGAAACTCATAGAGGATAGGATACACAGGGAAGGCCTTCCCGAGGAGCTCATCAGGATTCTCTACCACGGAAAGATCTGATCAGATCTATTTCGTCTATTATTTCCCCTCTCTCGTAGGCAATAAAAATCAAGAAACCAGCAAGGAGGGCATACTTCGACAGGAATGTCAGGGACTGGAGGAACAGTGCCACTGCCAGTGGGGAGTATATTCTGGGAGATATATCGAGAAGAGTCAGCCCATAGTGCGCAACTCCTACGAGGATGATGCCGTAGGCAAGTATCAAGCCCGCCATTACACCGCTGGCACCGAAGGAGGGGATAAGATAAAACCACGTGAGAAGGGCCACCAGAGCCCCAAGGAGCACCACAGAGGTCCCTTTTTTAACGTAGGCTGTTGAATTCAGGGCGACTATGCTGGGGTTGTAGGCTATGTAGATTTCCATCGCTATGAGGGCCAGATAGAAAGCCGGACCGACGTTGAAGCCAAATATCACAGAGAGAACCTCCCTGCCCAGAATCATCAGGACAAATACCGCAGAGCCTGTGGCAAGTATCAAAAAGGCCGTTGTCTTCTCGGCAAGGAGTCTAACATAGTCACCCTCGTTTCTACCGTATTTGTACGAGAAGAGGGGCATTATAGAAGACTGGATAACCTGGGGTAGGTACGTCAGGAGAAACACCGTGGACAGTATCGCCGACACTACCCCTGCGACCTCCGGATTAGAAAGAGATTCGCTCATGAAATAAGGCCCCTGTATTAAGAAGACGCCCGACAGGGTTCCCAGGAACGCGAAGGAGGAATACGAGAGAAGTAAGTTCATCTCGCTTTTTCGGGGCTTTCCGATGAGATCAAACCTCACCAGATAGACAGCGGAGAAAACCGCTATCAGTCCCAGAAAGAGCAGGTAAGGTGCAAAGATGTCAGGAAGCAAAAAACCCACAAGAAAGCCCACGAAAGCTAAGGTTATTATGTACGCGTAGTGTTCTCCCCTATGGAGACCGTAGAGGAAGTTTCTGAGGGTTAGCTGGATTCCCCGGAGCGTTGCGAGGGCTCCCAGGTAAAGATTCACTGGAATAAGGAGAAGGCCGGCCAGTGGAAGAAGAAACGAAGGGAGTGTTATGGAGCGTATTGCATCCTCCCTACCACTACCCAAGAACTCAGAGGTGTATTTGCCGAGAGCCACTGCGAAAAAACTCAAGGGTATGGCAACAAAGAAGGCCTTTGAGATAAGAGAATTCGCCATCCCCAACGCCTCAAGGCCAAAACGTCTCGCGATCACCACGCTGTACAGAAACCTGGTTAGCCCTGTGAGGGCAAGGGCAATCACCGATGCCAGCGAATGGTGCAGAATGACCCGGCGCTCGTAGCTCATGGATGGAGAAAGAAGAGGAAAAATTTAACCTTTTTGGAAGCCGATATAGAATCCGGCTATGAACGCCCCCGTACCAGGAAGAATGCCGAGGACCTTTTGACCAAGGGTTGCAATCTGAGTAGTTAAATCGCCGGCAAGGTTGAACAGTTTATCTGTGTTTATTGTTATCACCCCCTTCTGCTGAAGCCAGAAGAGACTTAGCAAATAGGCACCTATTAAAGCCATCGCCAGTTTCATGACTTTCTTTAGGGCAAACCCCGTCAGAAAACCCGCTATCCCACCAACTCCCACGTCTCCAACCATTGCGCTTAGGTTTAACTCCATGGCACGCTCACCTGCATGATAATAACCTCACGGGGATAAAAACGTTTTTGCCAAAACGTTTAAATTAAACGAAAGAAAAATATTTGTAGACCATAAAAGTGGGTGAGAACATGACGAGTCCCATGGAGAGGCTTAAGACGAAGGTCACCAAAGAGGTTTTGTGGCTTTACATACTTCGGCTGCTCAAGGAGAGACCCATGTATGCCTACGAACTGAAGGAGAAGATAAGAGAGGCCTTTAACTTCGAACCCGCAACCGTTAGCTCTTACGTTGTTCTATACAAACTGGAGAAAGAAGGCTACGTTACTGCCGAATGGCAGGAGAGCCAGACCGGAAAACCCTCAAGAAAGTATTACAAGCTCACGCCGGAAGGAAAAAAACTGCTCGATGAGGGTATTGCCTTCTTGGAAGAAACCCTCAAAAAACTTAGGGAATGAAATGGAATAAAACTAAAGATAAATCAGCGGCCCATGCCACCGCGCGGCTCTCTCGCCTTCGGGCGGAGGCCCTTGTAGCCGCATTTTCTGCACTTCTTGGCCTTCCAAGGGTTAGTGGCGCCGCAGCGCATGCAGACGTACTTCCTAAAGATTCTGGCCTCAGCCTCAGGGAATCTCGCCATCATGATCACCCCATGATCTTAATCCAACCCATCTATTCCAGCGGGCTTTTAAAGCTTTGGTGCGGGGGACGGGATTCGAACCCGCGCAGCCCTGCGGCAGCGGATCTTAAGTCCGCCCCCTTTGGCCAGGCTCGGGCACCCCCGCGCGAGGGAGAGTAACTCGAGGGGAATTAAAAGCTTTCCCCTCATGTCCTTATGATCCTCATCTCGAAGTCCTCAACCGGAACCTTGAAGTCTTCCCTGCTCCCTATCTCCTTCCTGTTGTAGAGAACCTCTCTCGCAAGGATCCAGTAAACCAGCGCCAACGCCTTTCTGCCCTTGTTGTTGGTTGGAATGGCGAGGTCAACGTAGCTGAGGAAGTTTTCGGTGTCGACAAGGGCCACTATCGGTATACCCACTTCAATGGCCTCTTTTACGGCCTGGTGGTCTGCCCTTGGGTCAGTGACTACAAGCACTTCGGGCTCCACAAAGTTCTTAACCTGCGGATTGGTCATGGTTCCCGGGAGAAAACGGCCCGGAATGGCCCTGGCACCAGTGACGTCACCAAACTTCTTAACGGGCTTCTGCCCGTAGAGTCTGACGCTGACGGCTAAAATGCTTTCGGGATCAAACTTTGCAAGGAATTTGCCCGCTACCCTAAGCCTTTCGTCCGTCTTCCTGACGTCAAGGACGTAGAGACCGTCCTGCCTTACGCGGTAGATGAACTTCTTCATGTCCTGAGTCTTCTGCTGTGTTCCTATGTGGACACCTGCAGCAAGGTACTGGTCAAGCGGAACAAGGTATTCCTCCATTCTTCACACCTCCTCATCCCTCAAAGGTTATTATCCTACCCCTTTCACCCAAATCCTCTGCTATTCTTATCAGTTCGTTCAGCTTGGCGATGGAATCCTTGCGGAGCACCATCGCCGGACAGCGAAGGCCCACAGCTATGTGGGCCAAAGCCTCGTCGGAGGACTCATAACGAGCCTCCGCGAGGATAGGGACTATCCTCTCCGACTTTGCGTCGTTCACGAGGTTGTATAAGTCGGTGAGAGTTCCAAGGTTTACAGGTTTTATCGACAGGGCGTTGTAGTAGCGCCTGTCCAGTATGTCCTTCTCGCGGAAGAGACGCTCTCCATCAACGAAAACACCATGCGTAGCGGCTATCAGTTCAAGGAACATCTCCTCATCTCCAAGGGGCTTTATATAGGCCACGTTGTTGTCCTCAACGGTAGAGAGTACTACCTCCGTATCCATTGGCACCTTCTGAGTAATCCCAAGGGCAACTTCGAGACCGAGATCGTCGGTTGCTTTTTCGGTGGCTTTCGAAAATGCCTCCACTGTTCCGCCCTCAACGTACTCGAGGACTTTATTGGCGGCGTCGACAACGTCGGTTATCTCCATTAGATCTCTAACCATCACGTAGTAGTCGAAGGTATCTCCGCTCGCTATTTCCAGTATGGGGACGGGTAGCTCAGTAGTGAAGGTACCCCCGATGTAGCTGTAGAGAGGCATCCTCTTAACGCCGGCGGCGGCCTTTGCAACCGCTATCGATACTGCCAGCGCAGTGTTTGCTCCTATATGGCCGAAATTCTCGGTGCCGTCTATCTCCCAGAGGTAGCTGTCTATAAGCTCCTGCTCGCTTGAATCGAAGCCTATGAGCTCCGGCCCTATTATCTCGTCTACCTCACTAACGGCACGGTGGGCCTCGGCTATGTAAAGGGCGGGATTCTCGTCTATAGGCGATGCAAACCTCCCAAAGCCAGAGCTCGTTACGACATCCACCTCGACGGAATACCTACCACCCTTGAGCACTGCGACCCTACCGATTACGTTTTCTATTACTGTCATCTCCCATCAGCTCGGCCTTATTACTGTGAGTGGAATTATACCCCTTTCGAACTCAATGAGAGCTGCTTCGAGTGGTGTAATCCCCTCTGGGACATCTATCAGGATCGGCGCGCCCATGGCTATCTGGAGGGCCCTCGCACCAACTATTCGGGCCTTCTCAAAGCGGGTATACGTAAACATCTCCCTCACCCCTGCGGATTCAACATTCCCTTCATCTCAAATTTTGGTGGGGCCGCCGGGATTTGAACCCGGGTCTCCGGCACCCCAAGCCGGGAGGATAGACCAAGCTACCCCACGGCCCCTCCAGAAATGTTGTTTTTAATACACCCTGTACACCATTACCTGGTCTATTAGCTCAACATGGCTCAGGAGCGTTCTCCTGCAGCAATACCTCTCAACCCCAAGGTCATCGAGGACCTTCTCAGGATCCTCGCCCTTTTCTACCCTCTCTTTAAACTCGTAGTATTTATCCCCTATGACCTTCCCACACGTGAAACACCTTACGGGGACTATCACCCACATCACCTTCTCGAATATTAAATGAAAGCAGTCAGCGGTAAGACTTCTGCCTCTTTGCCCTCGGACCCTTTGTCGAGCGGTTGGGCTTATGCGGCTCGGTTCTCCTGCTGTCCCCAACGAGCATGGTTCTGTCGTACTTCATAAACTTTTCCTTGAGGTTCATGTCATTGGTCCACTCGACTAAAGCGCGAGCTATGGCAACGCGGACAGCCTCTGCTTGCCCCATGAAGCCTCCGCCTTCCACCTTGACGTCGATGTCAACTTTGCCCACCACCTCATCTCCAGCCAAGACGAGCGGCTCCATGATGGTAAAGCGCGCTATTTCCGGCTCAATTATTTCGACAGGCTTGTGGTTTATCCTAACACGGCCCTTTCCTTCCCGTATTGTGGCCCTCGCAATTGCAGTTTTTCTCTTCCCAGCCGTTTGAATGACCTTCATCATTCCTCACCTCAGAACTTACCTCCAAGGAACTTGGCGACCTCGCCAACGGTAACGTACTTCGGAGTTGCGAGCCTCGATATGTGGGCCTCGCTTATCGTCTCAAGCTCCCTGTCCTTGAACTCCTTTGGAACACCAACGTACACTTTAAGTCTCTTGAATGCCTTCCTTCCGCGGTCGGTTTTCCAGGGAAGCATTCCCCTGACCGTCCTTCTAACTATTTCGTCGCTCCTCTTTGGGTAGAAAGGTCCCTTCCGTGGGTTGGTCCTGGTTCTTAGCTCGGTTCTCTGCTTGTACTTGGCGAAGATGTCCTCCCTATTGCCGGTGATGATGGCCTTCTCGGCGTTGACTATGATTATCTCTTCGCCCTCAAGGAGCATCTTTGCAACTTTGGAAGCAAGTCTCCCGAGTATGAGTCCTTCAGCGTTAATTACCCTCATGGCCCATCACTCCATTATGATTACTCCACTACCCTTCGGGTTTCTCTCGATGAGCTCCTCAATTGTGAGGACCTCTCCACCGGCCTCGACTATCTTCCTCTTGGCCGTCTCGCTGAACTTCCAGGCGGCAACGGTGATCTTGTGTTCAAGCTTTCCCGCACCGAGGACGCTTCCGGGGACGATGACGGTGTCGCCCTCTTTGGTGTAGCGGTTGATCCTGCTGACGTTGACCTCAGCTCTCTGCCTTCTGGGCCTCTCAAGGCGCCAGGCTATGTCCTTCCATATCTTAACTCCTTCCTCGTTTGACTTCTTCCTGAGGTAGCGGATGAGCCTCCTCAGATTTATATCAGTTGGACCAGTCCTCTTGACCATTAACATACCTCCCTATAGCTCTCGCAGGGAAACCGACGGTGGACGGGGTGATCATTATGGTGCGGGGGCGGGGATTTGAACCCCGGAACCCCTACGGGACGGGACCCTGAATCCCGCGCCTTTGGCCAGGCTCGGCTACCCCCGCTTCAGTCGGACGCTAATTTATGGAGTTCGTTTATAAATCTATCGCTCTTTCTCATGAGTATTTTCAGAGCTACGGCCACCATTTCTTCAACGGGGAGCTCTCCATTGCTTTCCACAGTAAAGACAAAACTGTTGGGCACAACCTCTTCACTAATTTCACTGCCGATGTACTCTTCGAACTTCCTGGGAAGGTAGAATGCCTTAGTTGTTGTTATGATAACTTCATCCTCTCCTTCCTCCACCGGGAGTCCGCGCCTCTCGGCGAGCTTTTTGAGCTCCTTCCAGTCAGATATCTCCTTGCTCACGTGTATCTTCGTCAGGTACTTGTAGTACACAAAACCAGGCTGCCATTTGGCGTGATCCTTACCCCTGCCAAGTTTGGCAAAGGCGCTGAAGGTGAGCCTCTGTCCCTCCGCCAGCTTGACTATTGGTATGTTGGGGTTGGCGGGCTTTACCCCTTCGTCATCGCTCTTCAGGTCGCCGGAGTAGACCATTCCCGGCCCCTCAGCCTCAAGGGAGAGTGTGACGGTGTAGTCATCGAGCTCAAGGGCGTCAAGCGAGAACCTCTCAACCGGCGTGGTGAGCGGAATCATCGCCAGCCTGTGGGCAATTATCTCATCGAAAAGGGCCGAATCGTTCTCAAAGAACTCGACTTCATCGATGGCAAAGGTCGGAACCTCTGCGAGAATCGTCCTCCTAAGGGCGTTGGCAAAGGGTATGTCTATCCCCTCAATGATGAACTTAATCGAGTCCTCCCTTTTTTCAAGAATCTGAAATTTCGGTTCCATTTGCATCACCAAAAAAGAGATTGTGGATCAGACGCGCCTTCCGCGTCTTCCACCCTTGGGCCTCGTTCCATCGTGGGGGATCGGGGTGACGTCCTCAACCCTTCCAATCCTCAGACCAGCCCTGGCGAGCGCACGTATAGCCGCCTGGGCTCCCGGTCCGGGGCTCTTGCTCTTACTCCCTCCCGGAGCGCGAACCTTGATGTGAACGCCGACGAAGCCCTTCTCCATGGCCTCCTCGGCAGCCCTTCTGGCGGCAATCATAGCCGCGTACGGTGATGGCTCGTCCCTGTCTGCCTTGACCACCATGCCACCGCTCCACCTGCTGACGGTTTCGGCTCCTGTGAGGTCTGTGATGTGGATGATTGTGTTGTTGTAGCTCGAATAGATGTGGGCAACCCCCCACTTCTCCTTTTTCTTAAGGTTAACCTGCTGAATTTCCTCGCTCATGCCTCACCACCCTGTTTGGCTTGTTCAATAACCATCCTCTCGGGGTGGCTCTCCTTTGCGAAGGGAGAGGCCTTCGAGTAGGTTATGGTATCTTCCTCTTCCCTGAGGACGAGGTATCCAGGGGAACGGATGATCTGCCCGTTGACCTCGATGTGGCCGTGGACGATGAGCTGTCTGGCCTGCCCAATGGTTCTGGCAAGTCCCTTCTTGTAGACAATTGTTTGAAGGCGTCTGTCGAGAACGTCTTCAACCGTTAGAGAGAGAACGTCATCAAGAACTGCATCGGCCGGAAGGAGACCAAGCCTGTTGAGCCTCTGAAGGAGCTGAATCCTCTCAACCTCTGCCTGTTTGCCCCTTGCCGCGAGGAGGCGCCTGGCCCTACGCCTAAAGTTTTTAAGCTGTGTCTCATGCCTCCAGAGCTCCTTTTTATTCTTGAGGGCGTATTTCCTCATGAGAACTCTCTCGCGATCGAGCCTCTCCTTAATCCATGGGTGAGAGGGAGTTTCGTACCTCTTCCTCTGTCTCTTAGGGTCCCCCATTTACATCACCTCACTTCTTCCTCCTGCTAACCCCCAAGGTAGTTCCGTGCCTGAAGTTTGATCTGGTCCTCTGACCGCGGAGCGGCAGTCCGAGCTCATGCCGTATGCCGCGGTAAGCGCGTATTCTCCTGAGCCTGTTGACGTCCTCGCGCCAGGCCATGACGAGCTTAGCGGTAGTGAGGTGCTTATCCTTGCCCGTCTCGTAGTCCTTCGGCCGGTTAACCGCCCAAGTTGGTATGCCATGGGCCACGGGGTCTTCAAGGATGCCCTCAATCTTCTTTACCTGCTCGTCGCTCAGATAACCGGTCTTCATGTAGGGATCGAGTCCTGCAACCCTGAGCACCATCGTGGCGAAGTTTATGCCTATGCCTTTGATGCCGGTCAATGCCCATCTCAGTTGTCTATTCCCGTTTAAATCAACGCCCGCAACGCGGACAATATGCCTGAAATTGTCACTCATTATCAACACACCTCCATATCCCTTTGGACGCGAGATTAAAGGGATTTTGGCGCCGGGACGGGGATTTGAACCCCGGTGGGCAGGGCCCACGGGCTCTCAAGGCCCGCGCCATCCCAGGCTAGGCGATCCCGGCATACACGCGGTAGCCGCTCCCCTTTGCCAGCTCTCTCACTTCGGTGAAGTGCTCATCCATTAGAGCCTTAATATACTTTGCCCCCTGCTTGGTCTTGATTACCAGCTGGAGCAAACCACCATCGTTGAGATGCCGGGGAGCGTTTATAACTATTTCCCTCAGCACTTCCTTTCCCGCGTGCACCGGGGGGTTAGTGATGATCGTGTCAAACTTTTCGCCCCTGACGGGCTCATAGAGGCTTCCCCACCTAACCTCGGCGTTTCTAACGCCGTTGATTTTTAAATTTTTCCTCGCTATGCTAACCGCCCTCCTGTTCACGTCGGTCATGACGACATGGCTCACGAAGCGAGAAGCCACTATCCCAATCGCTCCGTAACCGCAGCCCAAATCCAGGACGCGCCAATAATTGTCGAGTATCATGTTATCCACGAGCAGTTCCGTCCCTCGGTCGAGCTTGCCGAACGAAAACACCCCGCTGGCGGTGAGGAACCTGAAGCAGTGCCCTCTAAGGCAGACCTCTATGGTCTTCGTCTTCAGCGGGACGTTCGGCTCCTCGGAGTAGTAGTGGCTCATGGTCGGGGATAAGAAAAGGGGTTTATAAAGATGGGGGAGTTTACTTAGAAGAGACCAGCCAGTCTTCCCACCATGACCCCATCACGTCTTTGGAAACCCCATAATCCCAACGGAGCAGTCTCGTCTTAGCGTCGATGGCAAGTTCGAGTGTGGCATCCTTAGTTTCCGCTTTCACTATAATACATTCTCTTCCGTTTATAGTCCGCACATCCTCCACAGTGAGATTGGCACAGCACAGCCTTAGAGTGTAGCCCTTTTCAGCCTTTAGTCGCTCGAATACTGGAGAGTAGGGATATCCAACCCTAAACAGTTCGACTTCAGCTCGTTCCCCCTCAACGAAGATAGAACCACCAGATTGATAGACAATGGGGTTTGAGCCAACTATTTCGGCTCGGGTTTCTCCTTTAGAAATCGAGTAATCGGGCGCCTGCCACTCGATTTTAAACCTCTCAAGGATTTTAGTAGTGTTTCCCTCCCTGGTTATGATGAAAGTTCTCGTCGAGTTCTGAACCAGCGTCTTCTCAGAGTATTCCATGGCTTTGTATACAAGGGTCATGTTTGGACCTGTAAAGTCAAGACCCGTTGCGTTGAACGTTATCCGAGGTTCTGCGATACTGCTGGAGCCCTGAGCGTGGAGGTAATAAGCCCCGCCTGCAACCAACAGAAAAACAAGGAGAAAGACAGAGTAGAGAGTCTTGGAGCGCTTCACGCGAACCACCTCAGCATCTTTTGTGCCAGATCTCAACTAATGTCGGCCAGAAATTGTGCAGGAAACCGTACCAGTTCTTTTCAGGGTTGGACTCAGGACCCTCCACGTAACCCATGCGAGTGACGTTGTTATATCTCGCCTCAGATCTGTATCCGTACCCAATCCCTCTGGTAAAGTCTCTGCCATAGATCCCATAGGCAGCATAAAACCCGGTCTTGCGGCCCCCATGTGGGCACCTCCAGAGATCACCAATAGATATAAAAACCAACCATCTAAAAATTTTTCTATTAGTGAGTTATAAAATATCCACACGGGACACAAACCCTTCAAGGGCCTGGGTTTTTGAAAAGTTTCTTGGATAAGAGGATCTATTCATCCGAGTAGGGTGCGGTTATCACCTTCCTTATCTCCCTCGCCTTCTTCGGACCTATTCCCTCGACCTCCTTAAGCTCCTCCTCCGTTGCCGTGAAAACCCTCTCCACGTTTCCGAAGTGCCGGAGGAGCCTCTTCGCGAGTGTGGATGAGACATGGGGAAGGCCCTCAACGATGAGCCTCTGCCTCTCAGCGAGGGTTAGCGCCTTCTTCTCGCTCCTCAGCCTTACCTCCTTCTTCCTCTCCTCCTGCTCGCGCTTGGCCATGAGGTATATGAATTGGGCTGTCTCTTCCGTTCCGGAGGAGAACAGTATCGGCACGCCCCAGTCGAGGGTCACCGCCGCTATGGCACCTCGAATGGCGTTGGGGTGGACGTTCCTTATACCGTAAAGCTCGCCCTCTATGATTATCACCGGCTTCTCATAGGCCTTCTTTAAGCGCTCAACCTGGTCGAAGAGCCTACCGTCTATGATAGATTGGATAAAGTCGTTGGCGCTCTTCCTTTCTATCCCGACCTCCTCGCTCACGACGTAATCTGCAACATCCAGCGTTTTAACTTCTATCTCCGCCCCGAGCTCCTTCAGGTGCTTTGGAACGCCGCTCCTAAGCTCGCGACTGTCAACGTAAACGACAATACCCTTCGGTTTTTTCACAAAGACCGGCTTTATCGGGAGCTTCTCATAAACCTCCTCCTTGGAGGGCGTGGGTTTCTCGGCCTTTTCCACTTTCTTCTCAGCTTTTTCGGGCTTTTCCTTCGGTTTCAGGAACTCATCGAGCGGGGTTATCTTCCCCTTCGAAGGCATCTCAACACTCTCCGGAACCTTTTCCCTTATTTCAGCCCGGTGTGGATGAGCTTTTTCAAGTTCACGCGCTATCTTTTTTATAGCCTCGAACATGCCCTTCTCCTTTCTCCTTGAGCTCCAGTAGTAGGCCTCATCGCGCGTTCCTTTGGCCATCAGTATAACGACCCTTCCCGGCCTGTGCCTGCCGGTCCTGCCGCGCCTCTGGATGCTCCTTATGGCTGAAGGCACCGGCTCGTAGAAGACGACGAGATCGACCTCCGGAACATCGAGGCCTTCCTCGCCAACACTCGTGGCCACCAAAACGTTGAACTCGCCGCGCGAGAACCTTTCGAGCGTTTCCTTCTGCTCCCTCTGGCTCATCCCCCTGTCGTTGCTCCTGCTCGCCTGTCCGATGAATCGCTCGGCAGTTACTCCCTCACCGCGGAGAACCTCGACGATTTTCCTCCCGGTGTCGCGGTAGTTGGTGAAGACTATGATTTTTGAGTTCGGCTTTTTCTTCAGCTGCCCCGTAACCATCTCCAGCATGCTTTCCATCTTCGGGTGGTCGAGGCCGAGCTCCTTCGCCTGGACGAGGAGGTATATCACCTTCCTCATGCGCGGGTCTTCCATGAGCTGCCTGCTTGATTTAGTTCTTTTGTCCTCACGGAGCTTTTTAATGTAGTTCCTCAGCGCGGTTAGCCCCTGCGTCTCAAGCAGTTCTACTGCGTGCTGCAGCTTCACCGCCTTGGCCTGGTACATTCTAAGCCGGCCGAGCTCGTAGTTGCCCCGCGCGACCTCCTGGTTTATCTTCGAGCCCGCTTGGAGGACTTCCCTCTTTGAGATGTCCGGCGAGTAAGTCGAGACGAGCCCGAACTGGGCGAGGGGCTTGAGGCTCTCCTTGAGCATCTCCCGGAGAAGCTTCCGCACCTCTTTGTAGATGCCGGGAAGCTCGACCTTCACCCATTCAAAGCTCATTCTTTGCACGTAGGGTTTCACATCGGGCGAGCTCTCCGTCCTGATCTCGATGCGCTCTATCCCGAGGTTCTTCACTATCTCGCGTATCCTCTCCTCGTCGCTTCCGGGGGATGCCGTGAGGCCGAGTACGAGGGGATGCTTAGCGGTTTTAAGGTACTCCCTGGCTATGAAGACGTAGGAGTAGTTTCCAACAGCGCGGTGAGCCTCGTCAAAAACGAGCAGAACGACGTCCCCTAAGGAGATTTTTCCGGTGAGGATGTCGTTTTCAACGGTCTGGGGCGTAGCCGTCACGATAACACTCCTCTCCCACAGCTCGGCCCTCTGCTTGGGCGAGAGCTCGCCTGTAAGGACGTTTATCCTCTCCGGGGAGATGTCAAAGAGCCGCCTGAAGCTCTCGGCGTGCTGGAGCGCTAAGGGCTTCGTCGGAGCGAGCATGAGGACTTTTCCCCCGTACTTCGAGAGTCTGTATTCGGCTATGAGCATCGCTATCAGCGTCTTTCCCAGCCCCGTTGGGAGAACGACGAGGCAGTTAGTTTCCTTACAGCGGGCGTAGATTACCTCCTGATAAACCCTCGGTTCGATTAGATCGCGGCGAAGATACATATGCGTATATCCTCGGCGAAGTTTATAAATTCTCGGACGAAGTTAAGGCATGCTCCTCACGAGGCACGCCAAGGAAAGGCTCGTCAAAAGGTTGGCGAAGAGGAAAAGACTTGAGCGGGTGTATTCTGCACTGTGGGACTTTCTCGACCGCTCGCGGAGAATTGACGTGAACGAGAAAGTGGTGATCTTCACAGACGGCCGGAAGAGTTTGGTCTGTTCTAAGCTCGAATGCGAGATGCTGTCCCTTGATGAAATCAGGCAGAGGGTTTCCGGGATTTCCGAGCCCTACGACTGCGTCTTCTTGGATGGGAGGATTGCCAGTCATACAGTCCCCAGGAAATTTGTGGAAGGCCTTCCGGACGGAAGATACCGCCTCTACATGAACCGGGAAAAGAAGAGCCTTTACATAGGGAGCGAAGAACCAATGCTGGTCATAACGATAAGGCCGACAAAACGGAGCGAACGGGAAAAGGTCAAGGGGAAATAAAAATAACAATTTCCAGGTGAGGATGGTGGGTGGCACTAACAGTCTAGTACCTTCAACAATGGAGGTTCCGATTCCCCCAGAGTTTAAGCTCATTGCCAAGGCTCGTGGTGTGCCGGAGGAAAGGCTAATTAGGGCACTCCAAAGGTTTCTTGTCTTGGAGGCAATCTCTATGAACTCCAGGCTAGACATGAAAAACGCCAAAGGGCTCTCAAAAACCGTGGGGCAAGAAGCATGGAAATCGCTGTAGTCGTTGATACCAACGTCATCTTCGCGGCACTCGTTCACTCAGAAGGCCTTAATAGGTACAAGAGGCAAGAAAATACCTCCGGGATCATGCAGATGCCTCCCTTTGTAGCCTGCGCGCTGGCACTAAAAAATGAATACGATGATGTTATCCTCCTAACGTGGAATATCAAAGATTACAAAGCCAGAGACCTCAAAAATCTTGGAATCCAAGTTATAACACCCTCCGAGTTCCTAAAATGGACAAAAGGGGA
>JALSNG010000104.1 GCA_026987155.1 Thermococcus sp.
CTTTTCTAAAAAGTTTCAATCCCGATTTGGTACTAAACACCATTAAACGCTTGTTCGTTATCGCTAATCCATCGAATCCACCCGGAGAAATATCAAGATTTTCCACAACAGTTATGACATACTCCCCCGGCATCAGGTAGTCCCGAAGCTCCATTTCCCTCCTCCCGGAGGGTATAATATATTGGCAGAAAAGCTCACAACCACTCGATCTTAACCCTTTCCTCGACGCTCCTGAACTCGTCATCGCCGGTCAAAAGAACCGCGTCGAGGTCTATTGCAGTAGCCACCGCGAATGCATCTGCGTAGCTTAGCTTGTGAAAGGCCTTTATCCGGCCGGCTATTAAGGCGAGCCTTTCATCTGCGATGATGAACTTTATTGGTTCCTTCTTTAAAAGGGCCATCACGATATTGGCCACTTCAAGGCCTTTTCGCCTTGAAAGGACGTAGTAAACTTCTCCCATATTAACAACATTCATGTACAGCTTAACCTTTCCTTTCTTTCCGAGGTCAAGGTATTCTTGAACCTTCTCGGCCGCAGGCTCGTCATTTATATAAGAAAGAATTGCGTAGCTGTCTAAAACGACTCTCATAGCTTTTCCTCCAGCTCTTCCTCTTCAGCTCTGACCTCGCGCAGGATTTCCTTGACTGGTTTCTCAAATTTCACAAGCCCTCGAAGTTTGAGGCCTTTTTTCAGGGGCACTATGACGATTTCGTCCCCAAAGTCGAGGACCTCAAGCTCGTCCCCCTCTTTGATGCCGAACTTCTCGCGAATGGCCTTGGGTAAGACTATCTGGCCCTTTGAGGAAACTTTTACAGTAGTCATCTTACACTCCACCAAAATCGTCTTACTCACCAAGTATAAAAACCTTCCGAAATCGATGGGATGACAAATAAAGGCGCGCACTTGGCACGGATTAGAAAACCCTTTTCACTTCAACTTTGTCAAAGTCTCTATCGTTTGACAGGATAGTCGTTACTCCGTAAGCCTTCATCGTTGAATAATGTATGGCATCCTCAAGATCAAGCTTTTTACATTGTTCCGCGCTTCTTAGGATTTCTATCGTTAGGGGGACAATTTCAATGCCCAATTCGGATAGTATGTCAGTGAGGCTAAGCTTCCTTTTCTGCCTTCTAAACAGGATGTAGAGTTGCCACACTGTGAGCGCCGATGTAACCATGTCTCCGCTGTATTTTTCGATAAGGTTTTCCGCACGCTCCCCAAACTCCTCGTTGGCTGTGAAGAAATAATAGAGAACGTTCACATCAACGTACACTCTCACAGTTCATCCCTCAGGAGCTTTTCTGTTTCACTTTCAATTAGCTCGTCTATCTCTTCAGGGCTGAGGTTTTCTCCCTTGAAAATGCCGTAGTACTTCCTAATTTTTTTGCGAACTGGGATAAGGACTATCTCGTCTCCCCTTTCCTCAACGTAGAACGAGTTTGCTCCAAACTTTTTTCTGAGTGGGGCAGGAAGGTATACTCTTCCATTTCTATCAATCTTAACAATTTCGACTGTCATGGTAATTTATCATATTTTGGAACATAAATAGTTTTTGGTAAGTAAATTTGAGAGAGCCGTGGAAATAGTCTCCGGACTCTGGAAAATCTGAAGATGGGCAGTTGATTCGTCAAATACCAAAGCATTTGCGAAAAGGCCTTGAAAAAACCTTTTCCAAAGGAAAGGGATAGAAAAGCAGAAGGGCGAAAAACCAGCCTCACCTTGAGGACTGGGCGATCCTCTCGATCTCTTCCTTCTTGCTGTAGGCGAAGCTCTTCGGGTCCTTGTTGGCTGCAGCTATGATTTCTTCCGCCAAAGCCTGAGCGTAGCTGGTCTTGTTCCTGTAGCACTTGGCGCTTGCTCCAAGGGCGATGTTCTTCAAAGCGATATCGAGCCTCCTGAGCGGGGAAACATCAACCGCCATGTGGTAGCGGATTCCACCGAAGG
Organism: Thermococcus sp.; assembly: GCA_026987155.1. Classification (GTDB taxonomy): domain Archaea; phylum Methanobacteriota_B; class Thermococci; order Thermococcales; family Thermococcaceae; genus Thermococcus. Next base: position 1,946 of record JALSNG010000104.1, read on the forward strand.
CGATGGTGGTGGTGTCTTCCCTCGGGGCTGAGTTCTCTATAGCCCTCACGAGAACCTGAACGGGGTTCTGCTTGGTTCTCCTCTCGATGATCATGAAGGCCTCCTTGACGACCTCGTAGGCCTTCATCTTCTTGCTCATGAGGGAGCGGTGTTCCCTTCTCATAAAGTGGCCGCCGACCTTGTGGCTGCTGGCACCGCTGCGCATGACCTTGTTGATCAAGCGCTCGACGATGTGGACGTTGGCCTTTCCGAAGGACTTCTTGGCGTGTCTTCCGTGGCTGTGCGGGAGTATGCGGGCGTCAAGGTTGATGTAAGGCCTGAGTGACGGGTCGTTCACAACGACGTCCTCAACGCTCCACCTGCCCATGACCTTGAGCTCCTTGGGCTGGTAAAAGCGCTCGGTGATTGCCTTGGCCATTCACTTCACCTCCTCGGCTTCTCCTTCCTTCCCTTGACGAGCTCCTTGAGGGAAACCCTGTTGACCTTGACGACCTTGTACCTGATTCCCGGGATATCACCCATAGAACCGCCCTTGGGACCGCCGATTCCCTCGATGATGACCTCGTCGTGCTCGTCGATGTGGTTGATGGCACCGTCACCGGGGGTGAAGGCGGTAACGACCTTGCCGTTCTTGATGAGCTGAACTCTAACCGCCTTACGCATAGCGGAGTTCGGCTGCTTTGCCTCAACGGCTATCTTTTCAAGGACTATACCCTTGGCCTGAGGGGCTCCCTCAAGCGGGTCGCTCTTCTCCTTCAGGCGGAGGACTCTCCTCTTGTACCTGATGTCGCTCCAGCGGAACTTCTTCCTTTTGAGCTTGAGCTTTCTACCGGCAAACTCTCCATACGGGGCCTTTTTTCCAGCCATTATGATCACCTCAAATTATAATCACGTCATGGATACCGTGATGTCTCTCCATCAGCTCCTTAACGAGGTTGATGTTCTGGCCGCCTCTTCCGATGGCGCGAGGCTTCTCGCGCGGTCCTATATCCAGGAGGGCGACCTTCTTACCGTCTCTCTTCTCAGTGATGTGGACCTTTTTAACCTTAACCCCGAGGCTCTTATAAATATTCCTCAGGAACTCTTCGGGATTCTCGGAGTGCTCTATGAGCTCTATCTCCTTTCCGAGCATGTTCTGGACGCGTTTGACGTTTGAACCTTTTTTTCCCAGGGCCAGGCCCATCTCGCCCTTCTTGATGACGTAGATGAGTCTGTTCTTGTTTGTGTCCACCAGGCAGTCGAGAACCGTTGCCCCGGTCATGCTCTCGAAAAGTGCTATGAACTTTATCTGGTCTGTGTTGAGCTTGAGCGGCATTACTCCTTACCCCCAGCAAGTGCGAGTATTCTGCTCTCACCCGGGTCGATTATTGCGAGAGCTGAAACGGTGTGGGGTCTTCCGAGAAGTGTTCCGAGTTCGACGCTCGTTCCTTCGAACTCGTATATTGGTATGCCGCTGAGTTTGGAGTAGTACTCTATGTCTTCTCTGATGTCGGGCCTTGCGTTTTTGGCCACTATAATCAACTTTGCTCCACCCATCTTTGCATACTGGATGCTCTTCTTTGCTCCCATAACTATCTTTCCGGTATCCTGCGCCTTCCTAAGCTCGAACGCAAAGTCCACCATTAGTTACACCTCCCTTACTCCCTTTTCGGTCTCAAGGGGAGACTCATTGCCAGTTTGACTATTCCCGTACCCACGGGCACGGGCTGTCCAATGAGGACGTTCTCAACGACACCGTTGAGCGGGTCGGTTTCGCCCCTCTCGGCGGCCTCGAAGAGGTGTTGTGTTGTTATCTCGAAGGCCGCTCTGGCAAGCACGCTGGCCTTCTCCCCGACTATGCCGTGCCTGCCTATGGGGAGGATAACCCCATCGAGAGTCATCATGTCTGCGACGAGCATAATGTGCCTGACGTCAACCTCAAGACCCTGTTCGCGCATTGTGTTCACTATCTCCTCTATGATGGCGTTCCTTGCCGCTTCAATGCCGAGTACATCGGCGATCTCCCAGATGTTGTTCGTCCTGGTTCTCGTGGGGTCAACGCCAGGGACCTTGAGCACCTGCTTGAAGTTTGAGCCCTCGGTGTAGATGACGTACTCGTCGCCTTCTTTTCTTATGATGGTCTTCCCTACGCCAGAGAGACCCTTAAGGCGGTGCTTTTTAACCTTTTCGGCGAGCCTTCTAAGATCCGAAAGCTTGCCAGTCTTTTTGGGCCTCATGATGAGAGTGTACCCATCCACCTCAAATTCCGCGCTCTTAAAGGATCCCTCAAGTTTTTTCTGTATTCTTTCCATGTCCAAGCCACTCTTCTGGAGCCTCTCAGGATCTATTTCAACGACGAACTCGTAGTTGAGGATGTCTATGCTGGTCTCCCTCGCGAGGTTTTCGAGGGTGGTGCCCTCTATCCTCCTCGCCACCTCAAGTGCCTTCTCACGGTCATGCCTGTGCTTCTCGTCGAGGTAAACGGTCATTATCGGAGTTGAGGGATTTTTCCTTGCATCAACTATCTCTATGATTCTTGGCAGACCGAGGGTTACGTTAATCTCAGCAACTCCAGCGTAGTGAAAGGTGTTGAGGGTCATCTGGGTTGAGGGTTCGCCTATGGACTGGGCAGCAACTGTTCCTATCGCCTCGCCCGGCTCGATGAGGGCCTTCTTGTACTCCTTCACAGTCTCCTCGATGATGGCCTCAATCTCAGCTTTCTTGAGTTTGTATTTCTTGTTGTATTCGATGAGTTTGTCGTAGAGCTCTTCTTTTATGTTGTCGGGAAGTTCTGCCTTGTTAACGAGGCTTTTAATGGTCTTTGCCGCAACCACTTCACTCACCCCCTCCCCTTACCTTAAGGAGGGTTCTGATTATCACCCTGTCAACATCGACAGTTTTACCCTGCCAGCTCTTCATTGGATCCACTCCATCCTCTCCGTAGCGGAACTGGACTATTATTCCCGTTGGGTCTCTAACGGTCCCGTCGTAGTCGACCTTGAGGTCCTGGAGCGCGTTGATGAGTCTGCGTTGCATGTAACCGCTCTGGGCAGTTCTAACAGCCGTATCGACCAGTCCTTCCCTACCACCCATTGCATGGAAGAAGTACTCTTGGGGGGTTAGGCCACTCTTGTATGAGTTGGTCACGAATCCCCTCGCCTTCGCCCCCAAATCTCCCGGCTTAAAGTGCGTTAGAACCCTTCCACGGTAGCCGCGGTAGAGACGCTTTCCTCTGATTGACTGCTGGCCGAGCATCGCCGCCATCTGGGTGATGTTGAGCATCTTGCCCCTCGCTCCGGTCTTGGCCATTATGACAGCGTGGTTGGTCATACCGAGGTAGCGTTCGGCCACCTTACCGGCGTTGTCACGTGCCTCTGCCAAAACAGCCATGATGTTGCTCTCCAATGTCTCCTCGAGGGTTTTGCCCGGTAGAGGTTCGAGCTCACCGTTTTTGTACGCCTCTATGAGTCTGTTAACCCTTTCCTCTGCCTCTCGGATTATCTCCCTAATTCTGTCGAGGGCCTCGACGGGTAGATCCTCATCATCTATTGCAGTTGTGAATCCGCGGTGGGTTATTACCCAGATCGTGAGTTTTGTGACTTGGTCAAGGAACTGTCTCGCTCTCTCGACGCCGTACTCCCTCACTATCAAATCGAGGAGTTTTCCGTCCTCCCTTCCGTAGGCTTTCTTGTCCACAACCCCACTGAGGAGTTTGCCGTTGAGTATGTATGTAAAGCCGTCGTAGGCGAGCTTCTTTACCTCTTCCTCGTCCGGGACAAGTTTCTCCTCTATGAGCCTCTCAAGGGTTTCACAGCGCTCTGGATCGTCGCATAGTTTGTTGCGGTACCAGATAGTGAGGTCGCCCGGCAGGAGGAGTGAGAATATTGTCTTTCCACTCCAGAGCTCAACGCCGTTCTCAACCTTGTCCGGTTTGGGAAGCTCCCCCACATCAACGCCTGCAAACATAAGCATCTGTTCCACTTCACTGCGGGTGAAGTAGGCTCCCTCGCGCGTGAGCAGATAGCCGCCGGAAATGTGGTCCTGCATGCCCGCTATCAGTGGGCCACCATAGCGTGGGGATATTATGTGGTTCTGAACTTCCATGAGTATCTTGGCCTCTGCCTGTGCCTCCTCAGTCTGCGGCACATGAAGGTTCATCTCGTCACCATCGAAATCTGCGTTGTAAGGAGGGCAGACTGCCAAATTGAGACGGAACGTCTTGTAGGGCATGACTCTGACTCGGTGTGCCATTATGCTCATTCTGTGCAAGCTTGGCTGCCTGTTGAAGAGCACTATATCGCCGTCTTCAAGGTGTCTCTCGACGGTCCAACCGAGGTCGAGCTTCTCAGCGATGATCTCGAGGTTGTTTTCCATGAGGCGTATTCTCCTTCCCTCTGGGTCGATGACGTAGTTGGCCCCAGGATACTTTTCGGGGCCGTTTAGAACCCTCTGTTTCAGCTTTTCAAAATTGAACTCTGTGACCTTCTCTGGGACGGTTAGCTCCATTGCAACCGCCAGGGGAACGCCGACCTCGTTAATGCTTATCATAGGATCTGGACTGATGACGGTTCTTGCCGAGAAGTTAACACGCTTGCCGCTGAGGTTTCCACGGAAGCGGCCTTCTTTACCCTTGAGCCTCTGAGAGAGGGTCTTTAGGGGTCTTCCACTCTTGTGCTTGGCCGGTGGAATGCCGGAGGTCTCGTTGTTGATGTAGGTTGTAACGTGGTACTGGAGAAGGTCCCAGAGGTCCTCTATGATGAGCTGTGGCGCGCCTGCCTCGATGTTGGACTTGAGCCTGTTGTTGATACGGATAATATCGACGAGCTTGTGGGTGAGGTCGTCCTCCGCGCGAATACCGCTCTCAAGGGTGATAGAGGGTCTCATGGTAACAGGTGGAACAGGAAGGACGGTGAGAACCATCCACTCCGGGCGAGCCTTCTCCGGGTGGAGTCCAAGAAGGGGTAGGTCCTTGTCCGGAATCTTCTCAAGCCTGTCGCGGACTTCACTGGGCATCATTCTGTGCCTGTATTCATTGCCCTCTTCATCCTTCCGGAGCTCCCAGTAGATGGTCGGTCTCTCAAACTTGATCGGGAACTGTGGTGCCCCACAGTGTGGACAGACCATTCTCTCCTTGGCTTTCTTATGGATCTCTTTGATGAGTCTGTCCTTGGCCTTCTTCCTGTCGCCCATGACCTCGAATTTATGGGTGTATTCCTCTATCTCCTCGTCGGTGAGCTTTATCCTCCCGCACTCCCTGCAGGTGCTCTCAAGGACGCGGTGAATTGTTTTCGCAAATCCGACGTGAATTATGGGCCTGGCGAGTTCAACGTGCCCGAAGTGGCCGGGGCACTCACCTGCCCTCGCACCACAGGTCTCACAGCGCAGTCCGGGGTCGATGACACCAAGCCTCTTGTCCATCAAGCCGCCTTCGATGGGATAACCATCGTCGTCGTAGGTGTCTGGGACGGTGATCTCGGCCGCGCTCATCTTTCTGATTTCCTGGGGTGAGAGGATTCCGAACTCAATACTCCCGATGACCTTCTTCATGGACTGCATGGTATCACACCCTATCCGTTATGTTGAGGGAAGGTCTTATTCCCATCGCCTTCAGCTCGTCTAAGAGTAATTTAAAGGCGTAGCTCATCTCAACCTTGCTAATCCTTTCTTCTTCACCGCACACAGGACAGTAGACCTTTCCTCTGCGCTTATCCTCGAGTGCCAGATGTCCACAGTTCTCGCAGACCCATACCTCTGTCTTGTCGCTCTCCTCGAGGAGACGCTCGATGAGCAGCATCGCGGCACCGTGGCCGATGAGAACGTCCCTCTCCATCTCACCGAACCTCAATCCACCTTCTCTCGCCCTTCCCTCTGTTGGTTGTTTCGTTAGAACCTGCACAGGACCCCTTGAGCGCGCGTGCATTTTATCTGCCACCATGTGGTGGAGCCTCTGGTAGTAAATAACACCCACGAATATGTCCGCCTCAAGGCGCCTTCCGGTTATGCCGTCGTACATGACCTCCCTTCCGCTGTGCTTGAACCCGAGCTCCTCAAGCTCCTTCCTGAGCTTTTCCTCAGGCTCACCGATGAATGCAGTGCCGTCAACTCTCCTTCCCTTGAGTGAGGCAACCTTCCCACCTATGGCCTCAATGAGCTGTCCGACTGTCATACGGCTCGGAATACCGTGGGGGTTGACTATTAAATCGGGGACTATTCCACTCTCCGTCCAGGGCATGTCCTCCTGAGGAACTATGAGGCCTATAACACCCTTCTGTCCGTGTCTGCTCGCGAACTTGTCTCCAAACTCCGGAATCCTTAGATCCCTCACGGTTATCTTCACGAGTTTGGTCCCATCGCCCGTCTCGGTTAGGATAACCTTATCGACGATTCCTTTTTCGCTGGGTCTTACGCTGACACTCGTCTCGCGTCTCTCCTGAAGGATTATGCCTCCGAGGCCGCTCTGTTCCTCAAGGAACCTTGGTGGAGAGGTTCTGCCTACAAGAACGTCCTTTCCGGTTACCTGGGACTCTGGGAAGATTATTCCATCCTCATCGAGGTGGCGGTAATAGCGTTCACCGAGATAGCCCTGTATCGTTGGGTCTGGAACCTCAAAGCGGTCGGTCTGACCACCGAGGTACCTTTTCTCCTCGGCCTCGTAGGTTCTGAAGAAGGTTGAGCGAGCAAGACCGCGCTCTATGGAGGCTTTGTTCATGATAACCGCATCTTCCATGTTGTATCCGCCGTAGCTGAGGACTGCAACCACGAAGTTCTGGCCGGCGGGCCTCTCCTCGAAACCTACAGCTTTCATTATCCTCGAGTTGACCAGCGGAACCTGGGGGTAGTGCATGAGGTGACCGCGCGTATCAACCCTTATCCTGAAGTTTGCACTACCAAGACCGAGGCTCTGCTTGGCCATTCCCGCGCCGTAGGTGTTTCTTGGAGCCGCGTTGTGCTCCGGGTACGGAACGAGTGAAGCGGGTATTCCAAGTATCGCGGCGGGCATAAGCTCGAGGTGGGTGTGCTCCTCTGTGACCTCCCATGGCCAGGTGGCAACGAGGGCGTTCTCCTCTTCCTCCGCGTCAAGGTACTCTATAACCCCCATCTTCACGAGGTCACTCCAGGTTAGGCTTCCCTCCCTTATGCCCTCAACGTGCTCGCGTGTTAGCTTTGGTTTTCCATTTTCAACTATGATTAGGGGCCTCCTGACCCTACCATCATCGCTGTTCACGTAGATTTCCTGAACGTCCTCTTCCTCGTAGATGGCCACGTTTATGACATCACTAATCTTTCCGGCTCTCCTATCGGAGCGTATCCTCGCCACAAAGCTTCTGCCGTCCTCTATGGTGCCCATGAGAACACCGTTGAGGTATACACGATACAGCCCTGGGCCGGGTCTCCTCTCTTCAATTGGTATGACCCCAAGCTTTTTGAGGTAATCCATTACACCCTCCTCAGGGATGCCGGTGGTTATCTGGGCCATCAGGGCCAAGTTTTTCACCAGACCACAGTTGGGCCCTTCTGGAGTCTCTGTTGGACAGATCCTCCCCCAATGGGTTCCGTGCAAATCGCGCGCTTCAAAGTGGGGCTGATCCCTGCTGAGCGGGGAAGTAACGCGCCTCAGATGGGAGAGTGTTGACATATAGTTCGTCCTGTCAAGGAGCTGGCTCACACCGGTTCTTCCGCCGGGCCATGCACCCGTCGCGAGGGCGTGCTCTATTCTCTCGCTCAGGACATCGGGTCTTATGGAGTTTCTCACAAAGCGCTGAACATTCTCGAAGGTGTAGCGCTCGCCTTTTCTCTGATAGGTTTTTGTCATCTGATACTGCATGTCTTTCACGAGCTGGCCGAATGCCACCCGGAAGAGGTCTTTGAGAAGGTCCCCTGCCAATTTTAATCTCTTGTTGGCGTAATGATCCTTATCGTCCTCTCCGCGCATTCCAAGGGAGAGCTCAAGAACGCGAAGGGCCATCATACCGAGGTAGTACGCCTTGGCTTTCCTGTCCTTTTCTTCAACCCCCATATGGGGGAGGAGGTTGTTGTCTATTATGTGTTGTGCTCTCCTCAGCCTGTATTCCTTCGGCTGTCCAGGAAGTGAGAGCTTACCTATGTAGTCCATGGCCGCCTCCTGTGTTGTTATATCGCCCGCATCCTCAAGGTTGTCAAACAGAACCTGCTGTATCCTGGGATCGTCGCTAACGGCCTCAACGATTTCCCTGTCACTGAGGAGTCCAAGGGCCCGCATAACGTAGACGAACTTTACGGGTCTGGGAACGTTGGGTATGTTCACGTATAGAATGCCGTCCTTTCTTCTCTCTACGGTTATCATAGCCCTGTAACCGTGCCGGTATGAGAATACCTTTGCGATTATCCTGTTCTGTCTTTCATCCCTTTCGACAAGCGTCTTGTTCGGGGCGAGGTCTTCTATGGAAACTATGACCCTTTCTGAGCCGTTTATGATAAAGTACCCACCGGGGTCCTTTGGATCTTCTCCGAGCTCTATGAGCTGTTCTTCTGTGAGGCCGTGGAGTTTGCATGCCTTGGATTTAAGCATGATGGGAAGTTCACCTATCCTTGCCTCAACGGGTTCCTGTTCTATCCCGTTAACCACTGGAATTAGCTCGAGGTATAGGGGAGCGGAGTAAGTCAGGTTTCTAATTCTTGCGTCCATTGGGTACAGGGGTTTTCTTTGTCCCTGTGCCTCTTGGAATTCGGGCTCTCCAAGGCGTATCTTCCCAAACTTGACCTCGAAGTCAGGGATATCTGGTTTAATCCCTCCGAACTCGTTTATGACCTCTTGGAGCCCATGATCAATGAAAGCATCGTAAGAATCGAGGTGCTGCCTTACAAGTCCCTTCTCTTTCCAGTAGGCTTCCATCACAATCCAGAGATCGTCGGGAGTAACATCTACAACTGTTGGGCCTCTCATTTTCTCACCCCAGAATCAATCCTCCACCACAAGTCTGTAGTAGTAATAATAGCCAGCTGTTGGGCTCTTTCTCTTTATCTCTATAACGTCACCGGGTTTGGCATCTAAAGCCACCACCGCGGGGTCGGAAGCCTTGATCTGTGGAAGCTGAGAAATCTTTATCCGGTACTTTCTGAGGAGTGTCTCCCGCTCCTCTTCACTCAACACCCTGTGTTCGGGAACTAACTCATGAGCAAACACGTTAAATTCTTTTTTCGTCGCCACCGAGAACTGCCCCCTTAACATTTTTAGAACTATCTCTCTACCTCCGGAGTTTGGGTTTCCCTATTTAAGCTTTTCGTGCAATAACACCGGATAGGCCTTTATATCGCTTCCGCAAAGTTTAAGAACCGTTTTCCTCTCCGTTGCTGGGCTTTGGTGTACACTGTAGTTCACTGTAGTGGAGAAATTTTTATAAAAGTGGAACTGTCGTTGGGCTTTTCTTCTCTTTGTACGAGCCACCAACTTGAATAATCCTTTGGATAAACAACCAGAAGACACTTTTTAAATTGACATTTTGAATTTCTAATTTTTAAATTGGCTGTTATTTAGGGATATTTTAAGGGTAAAATATGTTGGATTTTTGTGCTTTCCTTTCTTGACGCAATCCTTACGAAAAGCTTAATAAGGGACTGCTCCATGCACTACCTTGCTGGGGCCGTGGGGTAGCTTGGTCCATCCTGCGGGCTTTGGGAGCCCGTGACCCGGGTTCGAATCCCGGCGGCCCCACCATTGAAACTCCCTCATGCTTGAAATGCTTGGTTTTGTGAGCAAAATTTTCTCATTAGAGCTTTTCATGAGAGCCGTTACCCCTTGTTCTCCATTATTCTTGAGTGAGTGCTCTTATGAGTTCATGGAGGGCCTTGTAGGCATCACTCGTCGCGTACAGCTTTTCCATGGTTTTCATTATCTGGAAGTGTATATCCACGTCGTAGGGTGGTATCTCCTTCTGAATTCCCTTGTGGCCCGTTAAGACTTCGCTTAAAATTGTGAGCCACTCATTGTAGACCGAGACCAGTTCCTCCAAAAGCATTATCTTTGCGGCAAGGTTCATCTCAGGAAGGGCCTCTTCAACGGGTTTTCCTCCTGTACGCTCAAGAACAATTGGCATGGGATCACCATAAAGACAACGCACTCATCTTATTTAAAATCCTCGAACCAAAGACACCCTACGGTGGTTTAGAATGTTCCAAAATAATGAGGGAAAAGAGGACTTCAGCCGAAGAGGGCACCGAGACCGGCGAGCGCTTCCTCCTCGCTGGCCTCTTCCTCTTCTTCCTCTTCTTCTTCAGCGGCGGCCTCAGCCGGGGCCTCGGCAGCCGGAGCGGCTGCAACTGCCACCGGAGCTGCAACTGGCATCGCCGCCTTCTCGATGACCTCGTCGATGTTAACCCCTTCAAGCGCTGCCACGAGGGCCTTTATCCTTGCCTCATCCGGGCTGACACCAGCGGCCTCAAGGACCGCCTTTATGTTCTCCTCAGTTATCTCCTTACCAGCGGCGTGGAGCAGCAGAGCGGCATACACGTACTCCATTTTTCGCACCTCCAATCATCTTCATTTTTCACGAATTTCATACGGATTTCTCGAGGGGTACCGGGGAAATGGAAAGTTCAGCCGAAGAGGGCGCCGAGTCCAGCGAGCGCATCCTCTTCGCTTGCTTCCTCCTCTTCCTCTTCTTCCTCCTCAGCCTCTTCAACTTTCTCCTCCGGCTGAGGGGTGGCAACGGCTACTTGTGCCTGAGCGTTTAAAAGCTCTTTGGTCTTCTCGTCGAGTAACTCTTCAGGCAGTTCCTGGGCTATGAGCAGGACTGCACGCAGAGCCCTGCCAAAGATGTCCTCGACGGTCTCTGGGGTGACGTAGCCAGCCTCCACAGCGACGTTCTTGGCACCAAGGAATGCCTTCTGAATGATCGCCTCGATGGTCTGGCTCGTCGGATAGGCGGTGTTGACTGAGAGGTTGAACGCGTGCATGTAGGCCTGCTGGAGCAGGTTGACGTACTCGCTCTCGTCTATGGCCAGGACTTCTGGAGTGTAGACGATTCCGTCCTCGTAGGCCGCGAGCAGGTTGAGGCCGACCTCGAGCGGCTCGATTCCGAGCGCGTTGAGGATTCTCGCGAGTTGGTCTGTAATGACCTCGCCGGCCTTGAGGACGGTGTAGTCCTTCTGGATGCTGACCTTACCCTTCTCGATTCTCGCGGGTATGCCAAGAGCCTGCATCTCACCAACGAGGGGTCCGGGAGCAAGGGACGTGGGCCCCGCGGGAATCACGACATCTCTTGGGACTGTTGCCCCCGGCTTAGCCGGGGCAGGTGTTTTGCTCTCTTCAAGGAGCTTGTAGAGCTTGAACGGGTTCATCTCGGTGGCCAGGATTCCTGCTCCGCCCTGGATGTGGTCGATGAGCTTCTCGAGGTCCGGATTGTTGAGCTCCTGGGCGGCCCTCCTTATGGCGAGCTCTATGAGGGTGTTCCTGCTAACCCTGAGAAGCGCCTTTCCCCTAAGTTTCTCACGCATCTTGCTGAGCGGGTAGGCTGGGACTCCGGCCACATCGACGAGGGCTATCACTGGGTAGCTTTTGATGATGTTGGTGAGCTCTTCAACTTCCTTTTTCTTCCACTCGGCTACGTGGGCCATCTCCCTCACCTCTCCACCTTAACTGCCGGTCCCATGGTGGTCTTGACGTACACTGACTTCACTTGGTTTTCTCCGCGCTCCAGTTTGTTGATTACCGCGTTGAGAACGGCCTCTGCGTTCTCTGCCAGCTTTTCATCCTCCATGTTCTCCGTACCTATTGGAGCGTGAACAACTGGGTTGTTCTTGAGCTGTATTCTGACCGTCCTTTTGAGCCTTGCAATTATGGGTTCGAGGTTTGTCATGGTCGGTGGAACTACCTGTGGCATCTTGTTCCTTGGACCGAGGTACCTACCGAGGTACCTACCGATCTTCGGCATCAATGGCGCAGCTGCGATAAAGAAGTCGTACTTCTTCGCAAGTTTTCTGGCTTCTCTTGGACTCTTGGCAAGTTCCTCAAGTTGTTCTCCACTAATCACATCCAGCCCGAGCTTTTTAGCCGCCTCGGCAACGGCACCATCAGCGATGACCGCGATCTTTGGTTCTTTCCCACGACCGTGGGGCAGCACAACCTCAAGCTTAAACCTGTTTTCAGGTTTCTTCAGGTCGATATCTTTGAGGTTGACTGCCATCTCGACGGTCTGTGTGAAGTTACGCGGCTTAGCCCGGGCCTTCGCCTCCTTCACCGCTTCCACGAGTTTCTGCCTGTCGAAGGCCATTTACAGCCCTCCCTTTCTTTTTTGATTTAAGCCGAAAAAGTCAAAGATGCGTAAAAGGAGGGATTTTTAAACTTTTCCCTCACGCCTCTTTTGCGAAAATCTCGTCGTAAAGCCCCTCGTCAATCTCCTTCTGGACCTCCCTCGGATCCTTGCCTTCAATGGTTACGCCCATGCTGAGGGCTGTTCCGATGACCTCCTTAGCTGCTGCCTTAATATTGGCCGCGAGCATCTGCTCCTGCTTGGCTTTGGCTATCCTGATAACCTGCTCCATGCTCAGGTTTCCGACCGGAGCGTGTCCTGGCTCACTTGACCCCTTGGGGACCCCTATTTCCTTTTTGATGAGCTGGCTCACTGGTGGGATTCCCACCTCTATGCGGAAGGTCTTCTTTTTGGGGTCCTCGACTATAATCTTGACTGGAACCTGCATCCCCTCGAACTCCTTGGTGGCCTTGTTGATTTCATCGACCACCTGTTTCACGTTCAATCCGAGGGGGCCTATCGCTGGACCAAGAGGAGGTCCTGGTGAGGCTTTCCCGCCTTCGACAAGAACTTCAACAACCTGTGCCATTTTTCTCACCCCTTGCTATTGACCGTTCACTCCTTTTGGCGTTTGCTTATAAGTCTAACGTATTCGCCCCTCACCGTCACCGGAATGGGGACGATGGAACCTATGAGTTCAACGACGATTTCGTCTTTGCTTTCATCGACTCTAACAACTTTGGCTTTCTCGCCCTTAAACGGCCCGGCTATGAGTTCAACAATGTCCCCGGGTTCGAAGCCGCTTACAGCGGGTTTTTCCTCAAGGAAATGTTCTATCTCCTCGAACTTGACTTCTCCCGGAAGGGTGCCCTTGGCGTGTCTTATGCCTTTTATGGCCTCGTCCACTGCACTCTTGCTGGGAGCCTCTACAAAAATGTAACCCCTAACCTTTGAGGGGGCGAGTATGGCGTAGATCGGGAGACCGTAAGTTTTGACTTTGCTATATATTAGCTTGGCAGTGGTCTCCTCCTGCCCCACTGTAACCCTCACTGTGTATATCCTGCCCTCGCTCATTCCGACCACCTTGAAACTTCAGGATCCTGTGATGATGTATCCTATAAGCCTTATGACGAGTCCAATGCTACCTATGAGTATCATGCCAATCCCCGTTATCTTTGCCGCCATTTTGAACTCCTTCATCCCCGGTTTCTTTGTGACCATCAGGACCCTGCGGGATTCAGCCCAGAAGTTCTTAACCCTCTCTGTCACGTTCGCCAACTCTCTCACCCCGTGGAAATTTTAAAATGAAAGGGCTATCAAAGCTCCTCAAGGTCGAGTTTAATAACTTTTCTCTCCTGCTCCTCGCCGTAGTAAGGCTGCTCCTCCTCGGCAACGGCGTAGGGAGAACTGACACCGGTAACGACTATGAGTATCCTTATCATCTTTCCAAGCTCTTCATCGAGCTGTATTCCCCAGATGACCTGAGCCTCCGGGTCGAGCTTGCTCGTGACGAGTTCAATAATCTGCTGGGCCTCCTCGAGCTTGACGTCGCTTCCGCTGATGCTTATTAAAGCCCCCTTGGCACCGCTTATGTCAACATCGAGCAACGGGCTGTTCAAAGCCTGCTGCGCCGCCTCTAAAGCCCTCTTCTCGCTGTCGCTCTCACCGATGCCTATCATCGCAACTCCACCGTCCTTCATGACGGCGCGAACATCGTTGAAGTCAAGGTTAACGAGACCTGGCTTGGTGATGAGCTCCGTAATTCCTTTCACGGCCTGGACGAGTATTTCATCGGCTACCTTAAAGGCCATATGAATGGGCAGGTTCGGGGCGACCTCCATGAGCTTGTCGTTCGGTATGACTATCACAGTGTCGCTGTTTTTCCTGAGCCTCTCAAGACCGTACTCTGCGTTCTTTATGCGCCTGATTCCCTCCACCGTGAAAGGAAGGGTTACAACAGAGACGGTAAGGGCGCCCATCTTCTTGGCTATCTCGGCAACGACGGGAGCGGCACCGGTACCGGTACCTCCACCGAGACCGCAGGTTATGAAGACCATGTCGGCTCCTTCGAGGGCGTCTCTTATTTCTCTTTCGCTCTCTTTTGCAGCCTCCTCACCCATCTTGGGATTGTTTCCTGCGCCCAAGCCTCTTGTCAGCTCCTTACCGATTAGTATCTTCTTGTGAGCGCGAACCTTGAGGAGGTCCTGGGCATCGGTGTTAACGGCAATAACCTTCGCACCTTGTATTCCAACCTGCATCATCCTGTTGATGGTGTTACATCCGGCACCACCGACACCAACAACATAAATCTTGGCTTGTATCTGCTCAAGGATCTTCTTGAGCTCCTCATCAATATCGGTCTGGGGAACCTGGGCCTGGGACCCCCTGCTAAGGTCGGCAGAGGTCCTTTCGATGGCGTCTTCAATCAGCTTCAGCATTTTTTCACCCTCCATCTCTAATTCGAAGTATCTGTTCCACTTTGTCGGCAGGAAGTATATAAATTTAGCTAAAGCCGAAGCTAATCTTAAAGTCCGGATTATCACCTTTAAAGATTTCGATGCTCAGTCTCTTATGAACTCCATTCCAAGCTCATCTGCAAGGCCCCTTGCGAGCTGTCGCGTTTCGCCTTTGCTACCCTTCCAGTCTACGTATATAGCATCTACCCTCCCCGAGGTTCTCTCTATTGCGCGGACGATGAGCTCCCTGTTCAGGGGGTGGACGTACTTGGGTGCTATGTGTGTGAAGGCAATATCGGTCTCGATAGCCCTCTTGGTCTGCTTTGGGGCGTAGTGCCCACCTCCTATTCCAAGGGCTACTGGGAAATCAGCTTTCTCGTAGTTTTCGAGAACGTGGATTATCGTTTCGGCTATTATCTCCCCGGCCCTGTCAACGGTCCATTCCTCCCTGCTCGAGCCTATCTCAATGAAGAAGCTTGGAACGTTAAGTTCGCTTGGACCGTGGTGAGTCGCTTCGTAGCAGACGGTCCAGCCAAGGTCGTTGAGTTCGTTCATTTTCATAAGTGCTAATTTCATTGCTCTGGGCTCGGCAACTGCAAGGCTCTCATCCTTTCCGCCGTACACGGCCTTCCCCCAGTTCCCCGTCACGTGTACTGTGAGGGCGGGCAGTTTTTGCTTGCTTGAATGTCTTGAGGCAAAAGCGATTATCTCAGGCTTGGCATTGACCTGCCTCTCAATGGACTCATCAAGGTTGTCGTAGTAGATCATCTCGCCGTTGGTTGTCAAGATCAACGTTTCGCCGTTACGATAAATGGTGTTGCCGTCAAAGGTCTCTTCGACCTCTTTAAAACCGAAGTTTTCTATCAGTTTTTCCTTTATGTTCATCGATGCAGGATCTACCTTCGTTGTCATAATTACTTTCATGCTTTCACCCCGAGTTTTTGGAATTGCCACGTTAAAAAGCCTTTTCTCGGTTTTGACTCTTTACCAAAGTAGACTGTTGGTGGGAAATACTTCGCATTTGTGGCCCATATCAGGGGAGGATTTACGGGAATGTAACGCAAAATATATAAAAGACTTCGAACACTCCAATATACTAAGATGGCCATTAGGCCATCGCTGTACATTTAGGTTTGGGGGTGCACATGAATGAAAAAGATAATGTCAATTGGCATTGTTGCAGTTTTGTTTTTTGCCGTTTTCATGGCAGGATGTATAGGCGGGGGACAGAGCAGTAGTACTCCAACTTCAAGTGCTACGAGCTCTTCCGCGCCAAAAACAACATACAGTGGGACCATAACGCTCTACACGGGTGGAACGAGTGGAGTCTATTATCCCCTCGGTTCCAAGTACGCCGAACTCCTCAACAAGGCTGGGATAAAGGCTAAAGCTGTTACGAGCGGTGCGAGTGTGTCAAACGCTAAGGCCATAGGCGATGGAAACGCCCAAGCCGCTATAATGCAGAACGACGTGGCGTATTATGCCTACAACGGCCTGTACATGTTCGAAGGCAAACCCATAAAGAAGCTTCGCGGTGTTGCGGCACTCTACCCTGAGACCGTTCAGTTCGTTGTGAGGGCGGACAGCAACATAAAGAGCCTCCAGGACCTTGCAGGCAAGAAAGTCGCGATAGGTGCCCCTGGAAGCGGAACCGCCGTCGCTGCGGAGCAGATTCTCAAGGCCGCTGGGGTCTGGGACAAGATTCAGAAGGTTAACCAGAAGTTCAGTCAGGCGGCTCAGGCCCTCAAGCTCGGCCAGATTGATGCAGCCGTCATAGTTTCAGGAGCCCCAACCCCTGCGATAACTCAGATCGCGGTTACTACTCCGGTTAGGGTCATCCCAATCTCGGATGAAATTCTGAGCAAGCTCAAAGATGAGGGATACATCTTCTATGTAAGGCAGGTTCTCCCGAAGGACACCTACAAGGGCATGAGTGAGGACACACCGACGCTGGCCGTTAAAGCAATCCTCGTCGCAAGCTCGGATCTTCCGGACAGTGTTGTTTACGAGATGACCAAAGTGCTCTTTGACAACGTGGATCAACTTCGCGCCGTTCACCAGAAGGCCAAATACATAAGCCTCGACACGGCTCTTGACGGTATGAGCATCCCGCTCCACCCAGGGGCCTACAAGTACTATGAGGAGAAGGGCCTTACAGTTCCGGACAAGATCAAACCACCAAGCGGGTGAAGGCCTTGGAAAAGGCCTTTCTTTTATTATCCTTGTTGGTTTTTGCATTCGTGTTCCCCGTTCATACCCTTGTGATTCAGGATAAAGAAGCTTCGTACACCACCATTCTCGGAACGGCGTGGATGAGCATCGAGTACAATCACAGCGTCGAACACAGTGAAGTCATTGAGATCATAGAGGTGAACTCCAGCGGCATGTTTGTAAGGAAAATGCTTTGGAAGGACTTTGGGGCCGGCCTTCCCGAGGACATCCAGGGAATGGAGGGGGATTATTACTACAAAATCGTTGACC
This sequence comes from Thermococcus sp., assembly GCA_026987155.1. GTDB lineage: Archaea > Methanobacteriota_B > Thermococci > Thermococcales > Thermococcaceae > Thermococcus. Next base: position 19,089 of record JALSNG010000104.1, read on the forward strand.
AGCCCCTCGGGAAAAGTCTGGACTACTGGTTCATACCCTTTAACAGGGCTAAAATAATAGTTGACAACAAGACTGTTTTAACCCCCAAAGGACCGGAGTTGGTCCATTTCAGGGTCAAGAGATGTCCCATCATCTTGATACTCGTGGGGAGGTGTTAGGAGTGGCGGAAGAAAGGGATATGGATATCGAAAAGCTTGAGGAAGTTATAAGCAGGACAAGGGAGTTGACACCCCTCTTTGAAAAAATCGTTACAATGGCAGCGATACTTATCGGTGTTTATGAAATTCTGTTTATATTCAACTTCAATGGGGCACTCTACGATATGTTATCAAAGATAGGCGTTAATCTCGGTTTTCTGCTCTATACACTACAACCACAGCAGGGTGAAGCATTCGTTCTGGCAATGATCCTTGTGATAGCCTACTTGCTCTATCCTGCCAGGCGCAGGAGGAAAAGCATGACCCGCGTGGAATTCGTAGACTACGCTCTCATTGCCCTGAGTTTAGCGACGATGTTCTATCTCTTTTTCAGGTATCCATCATATGCCGAGACTGCCACTGTATATCAGAGGGATGTTCTGTTTGCAATTCTCGCCATACTCGTGGTTTTGGAGGCCACAAGAAGGGTTATTGGGTGGGTTCTTCCGGTAGTAGTTCTGGTGTTCTTGGGGTATGCGATACAGAACACGGGCTTTAACTGGATGGTTTTTTCAGAGCACATGTACCTTGCCAGTGAGGGTCTATTTGCCACGCCACTCTACGTCATGACGATATACGTTTTTGCCTTTATTTTCTTTGGAGCGTTTCTTTTGAAGATTGGAATAAGCGATTACATAACCGAGTTCATGATAAGTCTCTTTGGTCCAAGGCCTGGGGGTCCCGCAAAAGCCGCGGTCATCGCAAGTGGCCTCATGGGAACTGTGAGTGGATCAAGCGTTGCCAACGTCTTGACCACCGGTACCTTCACCATACCCCTAATGAAGAAAGCGGGCTATCCCCCCGAGGTAGCCGGGGCAGTGGAACCTGTTTCTTCCACGGGAGGACAGCTAATGCCTCCGATAATGGGGGCGGCGGCCTTTATCATGGCGGAATTCTTGGGGGTGCCCTACAACAAGATAATCATCGCCGCGATACTGCCCGCCATAGTCTACTATTCGGGTGTCTATCTCTTCATAGACAGGGAGACAAAAAGACTTGGCCTCAAAGGAATGCCCCGAGAACAATTCAAACCTTTGAGATACTTCCTTCGGAAAAGTTACATCCTTCTCCCGATAGCAGTGATTACGGTTGCCTTGGTATGGGGAATTCCAGCTCACATTGCAGCAATCTCCTCACTGGGCGTTGCCATATGGGTGGCATGGGTATCAAAGGATGAGATAGTTGGAAACGAGGCTCTCTACGTTGCCCTGGTGCTTGTGGGAACCTTTGTAATGTTCACGGGACAGGGCTACCAGATACTGCTTGCGTTGACCCTTGTGCTCTTCCTCCTTGCAGCCCTTAAGCGTGGAGCAGCTTTCAACGAGAAACTCTACATAACTGTTCTCTTCATGCTTTTCATCTCTCTGAATCAGATAATCGGGATAAGCAAGGAGAATCTCCTGTTCATGACTGGGATATTCGGGATAGTGTTCTCCCTTGTAGTCGGAGCCCTCTCAAAAAGCTTGGATGGTAGGAAAATGTTTTCAGCCACCTATGAATCCATGATTGAGGCTGGAAAAACGAGTACAGCTGTAATGCTTGCAGCAGCAAGTGCTGGTTTAATACAGGGCTCCCTTACAATAACCGGTTTGGCAAACTCCCTCGGGTACCGCTTGGCCGAGTTAACCGGTGGTAATCTGTGGCTTCTACTCATAGTCACCATGATATTCAGCCTTATTCTCGGCATGGGGGTTCCCACCACCGCCAACTACATAATCACCTCTCTCGTGATGGCTCCAGCTATATACCAGGCGGTTAGCACAGTATATCCCTATAACCAGCCAGTTCCCGGTTATGGAACTGTAATCGCGCTCTTAGCGGCCCATTTCTTCGTGTTCTACTTCGGAATCTTGGCCGACATAACCCCACCGGTTGCCCTCGCAAGTTATGCGGGTTCAGCCTTGGCTGGTGGAGACTTCTGGAAAACGGCCTTGAATGCAGTCCGCTATGCGGTTGCCGGCTACATAGGCCCGTACATCTACTTCAACCACCCAGAGATGTTCCTAATAACGGTGAAGGAGTGGCACGTAGGAACCGTGGGGTTGGTGCTCTACGATCTGCTGGCCACAATACTCGTTCTCTACATGCTCTCTGTGGGGTTCACTGGTTGGCTAAAGGGAGGTCTCAACAAACCTCTCAGGATAGCCTTGATAGCCGTTGGCTTTGCGGCAGCAACCCTCAACCCTGTGATAGTGGGGATAGGCCTTGCCTTGGTGATAATGGGTGCTTTCTTTACAGGAAAGGGAAAAACGACCGGCTCCATCCAATGAGTTGGATACCTTCTTTTTCATTTTGGAGGTCTAATATTCCAAAATTGTGGGTGAGAGGTCGGAAGTCAGTAGAGCATAACCTCAAAGCCGAGTTCACTCAGTAGGTCTGCGAGCTCTTCACTGTCCACATAGGTTAAGAGGTGGTGGTTGCCAAGGGTTCCGTCTATGAAGTCCCCAGCATCTTCTATCCTGAGCTTAACCTGGGTTCTGCACCTCATGTTGCTGTGCTCCTGACCAATGACCTCCACCGGTGCCACCACCGCTTTTCTTCCTCTAATCTTAAAGAGGGAAGCCTTTCCCCTTGGAAGCTCAACGTCAACCCCCACCCCAACCCCACTCTCAAAGTGGGAGCGGAGAACGAACTTCCCTATGAGGGGAGCGGTGCAGTGTGCAAGTAGGATGTGACCTTCTCCATAGTCCGCTATGTTACCCATGAAAGCTGGCCTGTCAAAGAACCTCCTGAGTATCACCATCCCTAAGAGGGAGTTTAATTCTCCCTCACATGCCGCTGGGACACCTTCGGCGTTGAACATGGATAAGGCCAGACAGGGGGTCATCTTGGATTTCATGAGAATGTCAAAGCAACCTATGGTAAAGCCGTCGAGCCTGTAGTCCGAGAGAATGCGTTTTATTGCGAGATAAATCCTCCCGGCTCGAGTTAGTTCATCCCTCGTTGGTTCGTTTATTTTGAGGCTTTTGTTTACGATATCTTCTACTGCCCTCCAGCCTTCTTCGTCGGTAGTTGTGTCGTAGTATTCGTAGAACTTCTTCAGGCTGACGTGGATGTATGGAAGCTCAAACCTCTCGTTAACCAGCCAAGGGGAAACCCGGCCTATGAGTCCAAGACGGGCCTTCAAAAATTTGTCAAGGGTTTCCTTCATATCGTCGTATCCTATGAGGGCCGCTTTCAGCTCACTCTCGTTTTTTACAAGTGTCGACGGTATCAACCTCTCCCTGAAATACTCCCTCAACTCTATACCTGCAGCGAGTGAGTTGTTGTACGCGTCCCCATACAAAATCGTGGGCCGTCTAAACACTGCAAACTCCTTCAAAACCATCTCGGTTCCACCCGTTAGGGGATAGAGCAGGATTGCATCAACTCCATTGAAATCCACATCTTCCTTTGCCCTCTTGAAATCTTCCTTAGCCGACAACATAAAGCCGCCGACAACATCGAACTCCCTGGCGAGCTTTGTTAAGAACTCTGAGGCCTTTTTTTCGAAGGCCTTGGGACTTGCGAGCTCACTAATACCGAAGACAACTCCAATCTTCATGTACTCACCCAACACTTTTAACCTTCAAGGGCTAAATAAAGTTGTGGTGGGAATGCGCTTTGTGCTCGATACCAGCATTTTCGTGAACCCGGAGATACGGGGGAAGTTCGGTGAAACTCCAACGGAGGCTATGAAAACCTTTCTCGACTACGCTGAAAGACTTTTCGGAAGGGTGGAGTTCTACATGCCTCCGGGGATATACAGAGAGGTTCTGCACTTCCTGGATGAGGATGTAATCCCCAGGCTTGAGCTCTACATAATAAAAAAGCCACCCAACGTCCATGACTTAAAAATTCCCGCCTTCGTTGTTTATGAGCTCATCGAGGACATAAGACGGAGAATAGATAAGGGCCTCCGCGTTGCTGAAAAGGCAGTGCGTGAGAGCGTCATCGAGACGGATAACGTTGACAGAATAATTCAGAAACTTCGGAGGAATTACCGGAGGGCACTTCGTGAGGGGATTGTGGACAGCAAGGAGGACTTTGAGCTCATTCTTCTTGCGAAGGAACTCGATGCAACCATAGTTTCGGCCGATGTTGGGATACTCACTTGGGCCCAGAAGATGGGCATAAAATGGATAGACGCTGCAACCTTTAGGGAGGTCCTTGAAGGCCTCGCCGAAAAACTTGGAGAGAAAAATTTATAAACGCTCCAGTCGTCGTATCATCGACGCCCCGGTGGCTCAGCCTGGCGGAGCGGCCGCTTGGTAAGCGGCAGGTCGCGGGTTCAAACCCCGCCCGGGGCTCCATAACAAACTTTTTGCCAGAAAGTTTGACCAAATAGTTTTTGGATTGTGGCTTAAGCAGGCATTGATATTGCA
>JALSNG010000105.1 GCA_026987155.1 Thermococcus sp.
CCATGGCATCGTGAACGGCTTTCTTGACTGTATTATACGCCAGCTCAAACAGCTCGTCCCTCCTCTTCTCGGTTGGTGCCTCGACTACCACTCTTATCTTCGGCTCCGTTCCGCTTGGCCTCACCAAGACCCACGAGCGATCCTTAAGGTTGAAGCGGTAACCCGAAATGGTCAGTATCTCCTTTATCTCCCCCTCAAGCTTTTTCCTGAGCTCTCCTCCAGCTTTTTCTATTACCCTCCCCTTAACCTCGTCCGGGCACTTCACGTTCTTCTTGGTGAGGTAGTAGGTCGGTATTTCCTCCCAAATTATTTGTGAGAGCGGGCCTCTCTCGTCTATGAGCTTTATGAGGAGCCCCATGGTCACGAAACTGTCTATCCAGGGTCCAAACTTCGGGTGGACCAGCTTCCACGGCTCTGCCGCGAATATGGCTCCATACCTCTTTATTCCGTCGTGGGGCTGACCGAGGGGAATCCTCACCACCTTTCCTCCGGCCTCTTCTACAACCTCGTCGATCCTTGATCCAGTATCTATGGAAACTACCACAGTACCTCCACCCTGTTTTTCCACATAGAGCTTTGCAAAAAGAGCTATTATGGTGTCTTCGTTCACATAGCGGCCTTTTTCGTCAAACACCGCTATCCTGTCGGCATCACCGTCTTGGGCTATGGCCAGGTCAACGCCGAGCTCCCTCACAAGTTTGCTGAGGTAGGCTATGTTTTCATAGCGGGGTTCAGGCTTTCTTCCGGGAAAGTGGCCGTCAACGTGGGCGTTCACGCTTATCACTCTTGCCCCCATTTCGCGGAGCAGATATGGTGCCAGAACGCTCCCCGCGCCGTTTGCCCCGTCGTAGAGGATTTTAAGGCTCGTCTCGTGGTTCACAAAGTCAAGAACCGCTTGGATATAGCCGTCTATCACGTCAAGAGGTTTCACACTTTTTATGTCGCACCAATTGGCTTTTTTGAAGTTTCCCGAGAAGTACAGCTCCTCAAGCTCACGCTCCTGCTCGACGTAGAACTCGGTTCCGTCCCCGTTGAACACCTTAATCCCGTTGTCTGTGGGAGGGTTGTGGCTGGCGGTTATCATGACCCCCACGTCACCGTGCTTTCTCGCTGACCAGGCAAGAGTCGGTGTTGGGATCAGGCCTGCATCTAAAACCTCCATTCCACTGGCGAGAAGGCCCGCTATGAGTGCGCTCTTTAGCATAACGCTCGATGTCCTTCCGTCCCTACCAACGACGACCTTTCCTGATTTATACGTACCTATTGCCATCCCGAGGTTGAGTGCAAGCTCCGGTGTCACCTTCTCCCACAGCTTTCCCCTAATCCCTGCCGTACCGAACAGCATGTCACCACCGTAACTACTTAGTTGGCGGCTTATAAACGTATATCGCGAGGCCGTTGTGGTTCACGAGCCTCGTTGAGGGAGGCACCGGGTCACCTGAGAAGGGGAGGATGAAAACGGTCTTCCTTAGGACATTCCCCAGCCGTATGAGTGGGGGTATCATTTCCGGAGTCGGCCTCACCGAGTACAGTGCGTCCGCTTTTTGGTACACTTCAAGCCTCGGACTGAACACGTCGTCCATTACTGCGTTCAAACCAAGAACCCGGGCGTTCTTTACCGCAGCTTCGTTCCAGTCTGTCACGGTGACTTCGTACCCCATATCCCTGAGCTTTAGTGCCACCTTTGGCTGGAATCCCACCCCTATCTCCACAACGGTCTTTCCCTTTACTTCCTTGGCGATGAACTCGGCAAAGTCTTCGATTGGCATGGGGGTTGTTTCTTTCACCCGTTAAAAAACTTGGCGTTAGTAACGAAAGTTTTATACGCACTCTTCACCTTAGGTATCACCAGTGATGATTAAACTTTGGTAAGTTACAGGGGGTATAGGTATGAGGGAAGAGGAGATCATTGAAAAGCTCCAGAAGCTCGGCCTGACCAAGTATGAAAGCCTCGCCTACGTGACCCTCCTAAAGCTCGGCCCCAGCAAGGCCACGGACATAACGAGGGAGAGTGGCATTCCCCACACGAGGGTGTACGATGTCCTAAGTTCCCTCCACAGGAAGGGTTTCGTTGACGTCATGCACGGCTCACCGAGACTTTATAGACCAGTCAACCCAGAAGTAGTCTTGGAGCGTATAAAAGAGGAGTTCATAGAGGATATTAACAACCTTAGGGAGGCCTTCGTGGAGCTCTATAGGGAGACTCATGGTCAGGAACTTCCAGAGATCTGGACTATCCAGGGATTTGACAACACTCTCGAGAGGGTGGAGTACATAATCAGAAGCGCCAAGCATGAAGTCCTGATAAACACTCCCTTCGAGTTTTTGAAGCTTTTGAAGAACGAAATAAGGAGCAAGAAGGATGTTATCTTTGTGATAATTACCAACCTTGAGGGTGAAGTCCCCGAGTGGTTGAGGGGGGACAACATAGTACTCGCAAAGACGAGTGGTGCCCCGTGGCTCATGGCGAGCTGGATAATAGGGGACTCTGACTACGCGATATTCTTCGGAACGATACCCAAGGATAGGAGGCGGGAGAAGTTCTATTCCTTCTGGGCGAAGAGTCCGAAGGTAGTCTTCCAGTACATGCACTGGTTTTACACCATCTACTTCGACAATAGTGAGCTCGTGAAACCGGTGAACTACGATGCACTTCCGAAACCAGTTACCCTCGTAAACATAAGAACGGTGATAACCCTTCTCAAGATGGCAGGAATGCCGAGGAGTGCTGAGATAGTCGGTTACTGGGTGGATACAAGGGAACCCGTTACCCTAACGGGGAAAGTGGTGAACTACGAATACACCCCGCTCGTTGCCAACGTTACGATAAAACTCAATGGGGACGAGTGGAAAGTTGGAGGAATAGGGAGCTACGTGGAGGACGTTGAGGGAGAACGCTTTGTATTGCTTGATTAATTCCATCCGAATTCTTTTAAAAACTTCCCTTTTAACCTCTTTATGGTACCTGAAACACCGAGGGTCCTGACGACGGCCCTTGAGCCGTTAATTCTGGTGAGCAGAGTCAGGGCAAACCTCAATTCTTCGACACTTTTCCTGTCAACCCTCACTATGCCCGTCTGGCTCTTCTCGTCAAAGTCAATGAACCAGGGTTTGGCTCGGGTCGAACCGAGGACGCCGAGGGTTGAGAGACTCGCGTCCCAGATTGCCCTTTTTATCTCTTCCTTTTTAAAGGGCCTCTCCCCGATTACATGAAACGCAATGTATCGGTGCTTGTCCCTTAACGTTGGTGGTAGATACTTCGGCTTATCCCTCATGGGACAACGTTGGCAACTAACCTTTTTAAGCTCTCCTCAAGGTTTAGGGATGGAGGTAAAGATGGTCTGGGAGACGCCTTACTTTTCCTATGCCGTTCGCGATCTGCCGAAGGGCTGTAGGCTCTGCGTTAGAGGGGAAAAGTTGGTCCTCTTCACTACTGGGGCATGCCCAAGGGACTGCTTCTACTGTCCGCTGAGTGAGCGGAGAAGGAACGATGTTGTCTATGCCAACGAACGACCCGTCAAAAGCTTGGAGGATATAACCGAGGAGGCACTTCTGATGGATGCTAAAGGGGCCGGCGTCACCGGTGGAGACCCGATGGCGAGGCTGGAAAGAACGGCCGAATACATCCGGGCTCTCAAGGAGACCTTTGGTGAGAACTTCCATATCCATCTCTATACGACGGGTGCTCTGGCCACGAAGAAGAACCTCGAAAAGCTCTACGATGCCGGCTTGGATGAGATACGCTTTCACCCTGACCTTTTCAACCCCGACTCGAGACTCTTCAAGGTCGAAATCGAGAACATACGGAATGCCTTCGACTTCGACTGGGACGTCGGAGGAGAAATACCCTCAATCCCTGGTCAGTTCGAGAGGATGAGGTGGTACGCGGGGTTTCTCGATGATCTCGGCGCGAAGTTCCTCAACGTGAACGAGCTTGAGTTCAGTAATACCAACCTCAGGGCAATTCTTGAAAGGGGATACAGGCCGATAAGCGACGAGAGTTCCGCCATAAGGGGGTCCCTTGAGCTCGGACTAAAGCTCTTAGAGTGGGGAGAGGGGAATACCTCTCTGAGCTACCACCTCTGCACGGCAAAGCTCAAAGATTCCGTTCAGCTCAGGAACAGGCTGAGGAGAACCGCTAAAAACGTGGCGAAACCTTACATGGAGATAACAGAGGACGGAACACTCCGCTTCGGTATAGCGGAATACGATGATTTGGACGAGCTCTATGAACTCCTCGTTGAGGAGGCAGAAGTCCCCGAGGAGTGGCTCTATATCCACAGGAAAAAGGGAAGAATAGAGATGCCTGAGGAAGTCGCACTTGAACTGGCCGATGCGATCGAAGGAGACGTCCGCTTTTTCATCGTCGAAGAGTATCCGACCTTTGACAGAATCGAGGTTGAGAGAATACCCCTTCCCTGATTGGGGATTTGGAACAATAAAGTGAAAGGAGAGATCAGATGGCCGCCACGGCCACTTGGGGAGCACTCGTCTGGGCAAACGCGTTCATGAACTGCACGAAGACGTGGCTGTAGGCCCAGTCCGGATCGCTCGTCCCCCTGTGGAGCGGTGAGACCTCTCCGTTGGGTCCCGGATGATCTCTGTCGACGCTCCAGAAGGCGAGGGAGCGTATCCTGTGCTGAACCGCCCAGTCAACGAGCTGTTGAGCGTCGCTGAGTGTGAACACGCTCTTGTCGTCGTTTACACCGATCATGGGAGTTAATCCTATCATTCCCCATATCTCGTCGTCGGTCTTGTTCGGGTATATCTGCTTGAGCTGGTTGAAGAGGTGCTCCGCAACGCTTATGGCGTTTTGAGCGTTGGCAGCTGTCCAGTAGTAATCCATGACCATTGGATTAACCCTATCGACTCTAACTCCCTTCTGGGCCATTGTCTGGATTATGGAGTAGCCCGCACCGACGAGGCCCGCCCCGGGGTCGCTGGGCAGGGTGAAGCTGAACCTTATGTTGGGTCTCTGCTGCTGGACTATCAGGAGTGCATCCGCGAGGAGGTCGGCGCTGATGGAGCTCTCTATGTCAAAGTCAAAGTAGGTGGCGTTATACATGTCCGCTATCTGGATGTACCAGTCTGCGAGTTGCTGGGCGCTCTTGGCCTGCTGGCAGAGGTACGGGCCGAGGGCACCTCCGAACGAGATTATAACGTCGCCACCCGCTTCCCTGAGGTCCTTGACTTCATCCAGGAACCTGTCGAGGGGTATTCCGCCTGCCCAAGAGGGTCCGTTGTAGACCGAGCTGTATAGGATGAAGGCGAGGGTGAAGTACGGTGTTCCAGTCAGGTTGTAATACTCAACGAGCGGCTTGTGGACCCCGAGGCTCATGTCGATGTATGGCGCAAAGAAGTGCTCTGGCAGCCCCGGACCAGCGGGTACGTATGTGGTGTTGTTTGAAATCCCGTTACTTCCCCCGCCTGATGTCTCGTTACCGCCTGTCTGGTTGTTTGAGGTTTCGTTACTGCTTCCGCCCGAGGTCTCGTTACCACTCGTCTGGTTTGAAGTCTCGTTTGAAACGCTCGTCCCCTGTGGCCATACGTCCCAGGTTTGGCCGTTAACTTCGAGGATCATGTACTCGACGGGTTTGCTTCCGGTTGCTATGAATCCGAAGCTTGCGGTTGGTCCTTTGTTCCAGCTTACGGGGGTGAATATAACGTAACCGTCCTGTTCGGCTTTGTTAACGCTCCATGAGCTTGTTACGGTTGAATCGTTCTTGAGTTTGACTTTTAAAACCCAATCGTAAGTTCCGCCCAAGTCTAAGGTTACATCATACTCTGTGCTTCCCCAGTCGCTGGTTTTAACGCTTATTGCCCCTGGTTTAACCAAGTTGCCTGAGGTTTCATTACTTCCAACTCCTCCTGAAGTCTCGTTACCGCCTGTCTGGTTGTTTGAAGTACCGTTACTGCTTCCGCCCGAGGTCTCATTACCACTCGTTTGATTGCCGGTGGTGTTTCCTGTGGTAGTGTTGTCTGTAACGTTCCCCGAAGTCCCGTTAGTTTCATTACCTGGCACGTTACCTCCTCCACCTGAGGTGGAGTTGCCATAACTTGGCTCCGGGACCGTTAAGTTAGCTGGCGCCGTCGCTCCGAGGTAGTAAGTGTCGGGTATCCATGCGGGTGACCTCTCTCCGAGGTGGTTCAGCACGGTGTCGAGGAGCGGGTGGCTGTCTGTTCCGGGCTTCCTGTCTGCGGTTATCTCCCAGACCATTACACCGCCTATGCCGTTCTTGAGGGCGTAGTCCACCTTTATGCCTATGGCCCTCGGGTCGTCAAAGGTTATGAACACCTTCTTCGTCGGTGAGTACAGCCAGGGCACCATGGCTATCGGATCCCAGTAATAGTTGTAGTCCGAGCTCTGGTTCTTCTCCGCCACATCCCAGTAGTCCATGATGCCGTGCGTTTCATAGGCCGGCCCCCACGTTCCGTCGGGAGTACCACTGAAAGGCTGATAGAGACCGTTGTTCTCTGACGGAACGTTTGCAAAGCTCCTGCCGTAGAAGGGCAGTCCAAGGACGATCTTCGTCCTGTCTGGAACGTGGTGGA
>JALSNG010000106.1 GCA_026987155.1 Thermococcus sp.
TGCCGAGATGGTGGCTGACCTCGTAACGAAGGGAAGAACGAACCTCCCAGTCGAGTGGTATGACCCGTACCGCTTTGAAAAGGGAGAACTCCGCGGAAAAGCATTGCAAATGGGCTGAAGTTTTTCTTTTTTCTTTTAGAGGGGTCTATATGGAGCTCTTCCAGCTATAGCTTCGGGGCATGTGCAAGAATGACCTTCCATGGTTTATGAGCATATGTAAACTTTAGATTAGCAAGTTAACAAGCTTTATAGCTTGAATACAGGGTTATGCCCAAGTGGACGTCTAAAATATCTCTGGTTCCTTTTTCCCTCAACATCGTCATTGGGCCGAGAAGGGTCGGCAAAACCATGGGGATGAAACTCCTCATAAGAGAGCTCTTAAGGAGGGAAGAAAATCCCTATGCCCTGTTCTACTTCGACTGCGGGGTTTTGGAGAACCACAGGGAAATCGTTGAGGTTGTGAACGAATACATCAAAATCAAGGAGCGCAGGAGGATAAAAACCTCCTACATCTTTCTGGACGAGGTTACGCTCGTGCCTGAGTGGTGGAGAGCCGTTAAGTACCTGGTTGACAGAAGAAAGCTGAAATTGGACGTGATAACGATTACTGGCTCGGTGACTATAGCCGCAGAAAGGCACATAGGGGCGTTTGGGGACAGGCAGGGCAACGGGAAGACCGTTGAAGTCATGCCGCTCAGCTTTCGAGGATACTATAACTTATTCCATGAGGATTTCTTTTCCTCGAAGGGCCAAGAAGTCTTTGAGGGATATCTTGAAACCGGTGGCTACCTGGCCTACCTCAATCGAAAGCTCAGAACGAATGAGGTCATGTCAGTTATAAAAGCAGATGTTAGAGCACTTGGAAAGAGCACGAGCGCCGCGAGAAATATTATCGGCGCTATTCTGGATGTGGCTCCAGATCCGGTATCACTCAGGAAGCTCGCAGAGAGAGCGGGCGTCTCGGCCCCAACCGTTAGGGAGTACCTGGAGCTCTTCGAGGGACTCCACATCCTTCTTCCATCCCCTTCATGGACGCTGGGGGAAGAATCCTCCCAAGAAAGGATAGGAAGTTCGCAATCAGGGACCCCCTCCTGGCGAGGGCAGTAGCCCAGTGGACCGGGAGGGAGCTGAACAGGAGGGTTCTTTACGAGTGGGTTGTTCAGGAGCACCTCTACCGGAGATTCGGCGAGATCTTCCACTTTAGAACCGACAGGTACGAGATAGACGCCATCGCTGGCGGCATGAAGGTTGAGGTGGAGTCAGGGCTGTCCAGTAGAGGCTATCCGAGGGACGTCCTCGTCCTTGAAAGAAGGAACGTGCCGGAGTTTTTGTACGGGCTTTAGGTGCGAAACCCAATTCCGAAAGTATCAATTCGATGGGCTCCGGACTGAGCTCCCCGGCGAGCATTGGACAGGCTGATTTACCCTGTCATTTCTACAATTTTTCGAAGAATTTTTTGCTAACATTCAGATAATTACTTTGGCATATAGTCTTTTGTGTCATGTTTCCAAGAAAACTTCGGCAAACTCTATAAACCGTGAGGTTTTGTGGTTATGGGCGTGCTCGCGAGGATATGCTGAGGGATTCCCAATGAAGAACGTTGATGTTTTAGTGCTGGGAGGAGGAGCCGCAGGCATCGTGGCGGCTATGACTGCCAAACAGAACTACCCCGACAGAGAGGTTCTTGTAATCAGGCGCGAGGAAAGGGTTCTCGTTCCGTGTGGGATACCCTATATTTTTGGAACTCTGGGGAGTGTTGAAAAGGACCTCATCCCTGATGGGATGCTCGAAAAGGCCGGAGTCGAGCTTCTGATTGGAGATGTAACGGACGTGAACCTCCAGAAAAAAATAGCCACCACATCCGAAGGGGAAGAGGTAAGGTTCGACAAACTAATACTCGCCACCGGTTCCGTACCGGTTAAACCCCCCATAGAGGGTCTTGACAAGGATGGCGTCTTTTACATAAAGAAGGATGCTCAATACCTAAGGAATCTGTTCGAAAGGGTGAAAGAGAGCGAAAGAATAATCATAGTGGGGGGCGGTTTCATAGGGGTCGAACTCGCAGACGAGATTAGGAAACTCGGAAAGGAAGTTATCGTAGTGGAGATGAGAGACCACATACTCCAGGCCTCCTTCGACGATGAGTTCTGTGTACTGGCCGAGGAAGAACTCAGAAGACAGGGTGTCGAGCTCTACACAGGGAGGGTAGTGAAAAAGGTGCTCGGTGAGGACAGGGTCAAAGGAGTACTGCTCTCGGGGGACGTTAAGCTAACAGCAGACCTTGTAATAGTTTCAGCCGGGATGAAGCCGAACACGAAACTGGCCGAACAGATGGGATTGCGAGTCAGCCGGTATGGCATTGAAGTCGACGAGTACATGAGAACATCCCATCCAGATGTATTTGCAGTGGGGGACTGCGCCGAGAAGAGGGATTTCTTCACGAGGAAGCCAAAACCGGTCATGCTGGCCTCGGTAGCTACTGCGGAGGCAAGAATCGCCGGCGCCAACTTGTACAGGATAAAGGCCTTCAGACAGTTCAGGGGGACACTCGGGATCTTTGCAACCAAAATAGGAAAACTCTCACTCGGGGCCGCAGGACTAATTGAAAGAACAGCAAAGAAGGAAGGCTTTGAATACGTCGTGGGTAGGAGTAAGGTTCCAAACAGACATCCACCCAGCCTACCGGAAACGGGAGAGATCTTTACGAAGCTGATCTTCACCAAGCAGGGGGGATTCTTCCTCGGGGGTCAGGTAGCAGGCGGAAACGAAGTAGGCGTGCTGATAAACCTCATAGGAATGGCGATAGAAAGCGGCTACACTGCATCCCAATATCTGAGCCTCCAGATTGGAACCCACCCCCTCTTAACCCCGGCACCTACAACGCCGGCTACACTAAAAGCCGCAGAGGATGCGCTGAGGAAAATCTATCCCTAACTCGCTACACTTAAATATTGGAGACCCAATAAAATAGCGGTGGAAGAATGTATCGGGCTGATTCCCCAGGCAGGATAAACCTGATGGGCGAACACACCGATTACGCCCTCGGCTACGTCATGCCTATGGCGATAAACCTCTACACCGTTGTCCACGCTCAAATGGGCAACACGGTAAGGATTTACTCCCAAGTATTCCGCGATGTTCATGAGTTCTCGATATCAAACCAGCAGAAAGAGAACAACTGGTCGGATCACGTCCGCTCCGTTTTCTGGGTTCTCCGGGAAGAGGGACACCGGATCGGCGGTCTGAAAGCAATAGTTGGGGGAGACCTCCCCATTGCTTCGGGTCTGGGCTCCTCGGCAAGTATCAAGGTGGCGTTTCTGTCACTTCTCAATGAGATGTACGGACTAAACCTTCTGCCCGTTGAAGTCGCCCTCCTTGCCAAAAAAGCCGAGAACAAATATATGGACGTCCCTGCCGGGATCTCCGACCCATTCAGCATCGTGAGTGGAAAAAAGGACCACGTTCTCTTTATAGATACTGACACACTGAACTACTCGTACCTAAAGTTCCCAAGGGACTGGAGGCTCATAGCGTTTTACACCGGCATACCCCGGGAAGTGGCGAGTTCCAAGTACGCGGAGCGAAAAAGAATGGCGGAAGAGGTTCTAAACCTTCTCGGAAAACACAGCTCGATATATGTGAACGAGAGCGAACTCCGCACACTCCCTTCACTATATAGGAAGGCATTCGGATATATAGTAAGGGAAAACCGGCGTGTTCTTGAGGCGAGGGATGCCCTTCGCACGGGTGACCTCGAGGACTTTGGAGAGTTAATGACAACATCCCACTGGGACCTTGCAAGAAACTACGACGTCAGCAGCGAAGAACTTGACTTTCTGGTTAAAAAGTCCGTTGAACTCGGGGCTTACGGAGCCAAGATGACGGGGGCCGGTTTTGGGGGGTCGGTGGTAATACTAACTGACAGCGAAAAGGCCACCAGAATCGCCGAGGGGCTAACGGAGCTCTACGAGGAAAGGTTCAACTGGGAGGCTGAGTACCACGTGGTCGTCCCGAGTGATGGGGTGAAGGTCAGAAGGATGTGAATCCAGCGTTCAGAGCCTTGATTTCGCCTGTTGTTAGATGAACGAACCGTCTGCGGCCGTAACGGGCGCGGATTTTTCCCTAATCTGCAGCGTCCCTCCGGACCGCGGGCGACTATTTCGCGCACGAGCCCTTCAGTCACCCTGGATAAATCGTTTCAAACGTCTTAACAGTTCCATTAGCAGAACGTTTGCTGACCTTTGTTCTTGATGGCATGTAGAAGAATTGTGGAGGGAAGAATAAATCTTTCAGGAAACGTAGCTCTGGGGGATCTCAACTTGCTTTTCAACGTTGATGTCGAAGACAATAAACTCGTCATAGACATGACCTCCCTCGCGAATGTAGAGGTCCCTATCGCCCCCTTCGAGCCTAACAAGCGCTTCCAGAGAGTACCCCATCCTACCCCCGACGAATTGACCGTTTCTGAAGCGGAGCTCAAGGATTCCATTGCTCACGTTAAGGCTTACTCTGTTAGGGCCCAGAAACGCCCCGGCCACTTCAAGGAGATCCTTCTGTCCAAGCCGGTAGTAAATAACCTGGGTTCCATTTTCCATGCTCTCGTTGATGGGGTCCCTTTTCAGATATTTAATCGCAAGGGTCACGACATTGTATTCCCACGTGAGGTTGGCCACCCTTTTGGAGGACACCCCGAGTGTCTCGTTGCTTAGCCTCACCCAGTGCCCTCCGACCAAAAGGTACACCTCACCGCCAGCAACTACCTCCCTGGTAAAGGTTGATGCCCCGCCTGGAAATGTTACGATGGTAGTGTTGACCTCGGCCATTCTTTTAACCAGATCAACGTATCCCCCCTTCTTATAGATTAAGTTCATGTTGTTGTGCTCCGTCAGGTTGTTCCGAAGGACTGTGAGGTTGAGGATAATGCTCATGTTCTCCCGGTAAGAGAACCGTCTCACTTTCTCCAGATGTTCTGCGAGCTCTTCACGTGAGTAAGTTCGATGGACAGAGATCCCGTGAGTTCCAGTAGGGGTCTTTGAGGAAGTACCAGTGGGGGTGTGCCCAACACAACCCGCCGACAACACCAACAACAGTACCAGGAGGAAAACAAGGGCCACCCTTCTCACTTTGCCCACCCCGAAAGACTTCAAACTTCCAACTCTAAAGAGTTCTAACATCTCTTAAGAATTTCGGTCAACAATTAAAAAGAAAAGTTATCTGAGTCTCCTGAGGGCCATCTCCCCTGCAATGCTTATCGGGTCAATCGTCGGACTTATCGGGGGGGCGTAGGCAGTCTCAAGGTAAACGACGTCCTCGATGGTTGCACCCTTCTGTGCCAAGGCTGAGAGGGTCATTATCCTTCCCCACACCCGTTCCCCACCGACTATCTGCGCACCTATGAGCTTTCTGTCGGACTTTCTGAAGATAAGCTTGACGGTTATGGGCTTTCCACCGGGGTAGTACTCCGGCTTCGTCGAGCCCTTGAACTTGCCGACCGCTATCTCTATTCCAGATTTCTTGGCCCTCTCCTCCGTTATTCCGAAGGTGCCTATCTCAAGGCCGAAGAGCTCTGTTATAGCAGTGTTGAAGACCGGCTTAAATGAGACGTCCTTTCCAGCTATGTGCTCCGCTGCAACCTTGGCCATTCTAACGGCACTGGTTCCGAGCTGGCTGAGCGTCCTTTCTTCGGTTACGGCGTCAATAACTTCCGCACAGTCGCCTATTGCATAAATATCTGGATCGCTCGTCTGGAGGTGCTCGTTAACTACTATCCCGCGGTTTATCTCAAGGCCCGCTTTTTTGGCGAGGTCAACGTTTGCCCTCACGCCAGTTGCTACGAGAACGAGGTCAGCCGAAACCTCCTCGTCGCCTATCTTAATAGCTTCGACCGGACTGCCGACTATCTCGCTGACCCCAACGCCGAAGCGGAAGGAAACTCCGTTGGCTTCCATCTCCCTCTGAACGAGCTTGGCGGTATCTTTGTCAAGCATCGTCGGCATTAGGCGATCCATCAGCTCAACGACCAGAACCTCCATGCCGAGCTTCGCGAAGGCCTCGGCCCCTTCGAGTCCGATTAGACCGGCGCCAATGACAACTGCTCTTTTCGGATTCCTCTCGGCGATGTAGGCTTTTATCTCCCTCACATCGTCGAGGCTCTTGAGGGTAAACACTCCCTCGTTCTCGACGCCTTTAATGGGTGGAACAAAGGCCTTTGAGCCAACCGCCAAGACGAGCTTGTCATAGGGGATTTTCCCCTTATCCGTGACCACAACTTTCCTCCCGCGGTCTATGGATTTGGCCTCCGTTCCGAGCATGAGCTTTATCTTCTGCTTCTCGTAGAACTCGTTCGGGAAGACGATAACGTCCTCGGGCTTCTCTATGGTTCCGCTTATCACGTGAGGCAGGGCGCAGGGGGAGTATTGCATCGTTGGTTCCTTTCCGATGACTACTATTTCCGCCTTCCTGTCGAGCTTG
>JALSNG010000107.1 GCA_026987155.1 Thermococcus sp.
TGGCAGTCTTCTGCCTGCCGGGAAGCCTCGGCGCGGCGAAGACAGGGGTCAAGATTGTCCTGAATGAGGCTGGCCACGTCCTCAAGCACGGGAGGGAGTGAAATGAGGGAGTTCAAGCGCTTAACACCCTACCGCGAAGCTCTAAGGCTACTCCTCGATGATTTAAGCGAAGTTGACGAAGTCGAAGAAATTCCACTGAAAGAGGCGCTCGGAAGGGTCTTGGCCGAGGACGTCGCTTCGCCGATAGACAGTCCGCCCTTTGACCGCTCCGCCGTTGATGGCTACGCTCTCCGCGCGGAGGACACGTTTTCGGCGAGGGAGTACAGCCCGGTTGAGCTGAGGGTTATAGATGAGATAGTCGCCGGCGAGGAGAGCAAAGCCAAGGTGGAATCCGGCACAGCGGTAAAGCTCATGACAGGCTCAAAGATGCCGGAGGGAGCAAATGCCGTTCTGATGCAGGAGATGGCTGAGCGTGAGGGGGACATTATAAGGGTCCTCCGACCTGTTGCTCCCGGACAAAACGTGGCCTTTAAAGGAGAGGACGTAAAGAAAGGCGAGATAATCCTGGGGAAGGGGCAGGTTCTAAGGCCGCAGGACTTAGCGCTCCTAAAGGGCATCGGCTTCAAAACCGTTAAGGTCAAGAGAAAGCCCCGCGTCGGGATAATAGTTACCGGCGACGAGCTTATCGAAGAACTCAATGAGGAAGCGTTGAAAGCAGGCAAAATTCTTGAGAGCAACTCTGTGATGCTCGAAAGCCTCGTGAGGAAGTACTTCGGCGAGCCAGTCTTTTACGGAGTCTTTCCTGACGACGAGGAAAAGATACAGAGCACGATAGAGAAAGCCAAAACCGAGTGCGACCTAGTTCTCGTTACCGGCGGCTCGGCATTCGGGGAGAAGGACTTTGCCCACAAGTTCGTTAAGCTTCTCTTCCACGGCACGACGATAAAGCCCGGAAGGCCAGTAGGCTACGGCGAGAGGGTCTTCATAATGAGCGGTTACCCGGTAGCTGTCTTCGCCCAGTTCCACCTCTACGTCAAGCACGCCCTGGCAAAGCTCGTCGGTGCCAAGAACTACGAGGTTCGCGTTAAAGCAACGCTCGCCGAGAGAATTCCAAGCCAGCTCGGAAGGCACGAGTTCGTGAAAGTGTGGTACGAGAACGGCAAGGCAAGGCCGATTAAGAAGAAGGGCAGCGGGATAATAAGTTCGCTCGTGGAGAGCAACGGGTACATAGAGATCCCAGAGGACAGCGAGGGATATTTAGAGGGGAACGTCGTCATCGTCGTCCTTTATTAACTCCTCTTTTTTGGGCTTTTTGATTATAGGCTTAACTTCTTCCGGAACTTCCTCGCTGAGTAAGTTCTCCACTAATTCAATCACTTCAAGCTTCTCTTTTTTCTTCTCTTCCATAACCTCCATCAAGTACCCCGGTTTGTTCCAGGGCAGTATCTCCTCCACAGGGTCCTTTTTGTCTTTCTTTTCCTCCACGTTGTCTCACCTGGCCATTGGAGTGTGGCCCGCCCGTAACCCCCGCCCCCATCGATGCCTCACGGCGTACTTGGGCGGGGTAACCCAGGCGGGCTCCTGTACCCGGTCTGGGTTTCCCACGGTCATGGTGCTCCGGAACTCGGAAGGCCCTCCCGCGGGGACCTCGCTGAGACCGGGCTGTCGCCCCCACATCGCCCCCCGGTTCATTCTCCCCGGGGTCCTCGCGCAGGGGCATTAATCTCTGTGAATTCCAGATATATAAACGTGTCCCCAAAGGTTGTTACCCCTGGTTTGGCCTTTGATTGTATAGTTGCCAAAACCTATTTATTTTAAGTCAACACACATTCAAGCGGTGGAAAACATGGTGGGAAAGATAATCCACGATGGCATCCATGGTAGCATGAAACTCAGCGGTTTAATTTTGGATCTGGTGAAAACGCCCGAATTTCAGCGATTGAGGAGCATCAAGCAACTTGGTCTCGCTTACCTTGTCTATCCTGGTGCCAACCATTCACGCTTTGAGCATTCACTGGGTGCATGGCACGTGGCCAGCAGACTCTCCCAGGAGGTGGGACTGAATGCCGACGAGAGCATGCTCCTGCAGGTCGGGGCTTTGCTCCACGATATCGGACACGGACCTTTCAGCCACACTTTTGAGAGCATATACAAGCACTACGTAAAAGAGCACGACCACATGCGGCTTGGGAAGGACATAATACTCGGAAAAATAGACATTACTGAGAGTGATAACGGAGGGAAAATCCCCGAAATAATTGAGAGTTATTCCTACGACTTTGGACCCAAGAATGTTGCCGAACTCATACTCGGCCACTCTGAGAAAAGGTACCTCGGGCAGATGCTCCATGGGGATGTTGACGTTGATCAGATAGATTACCTCATAAGGGACGCCCATTACACCGGCGTTGCACATGGAATCATAGATCTTGAGAGACTTTTGAAAGTTCTAAAGATTTACAACGGGGAACTCGTAGTTGACGAGAAAGGTGTAGAAGCCGTTGAAGGGATGATGGTAGCGAGATCACTAATGTACTCCAGGGTTTACTTCCACCACACCGTGAAAATAGCGGAAGGTATGCTCACGAGAGCCCTCGAATTTGCGATGGAGGAAGGTTACCTCTGGGACTTCTGGAAAATGACCGACTGCAGGGTCTTCGTTGAACTCGAAGACCTTGAAGGCCTTCCAGGGGAAATGGTGAGGCGGGTAAAATATAGGGAACTCTATAAGGCGGCCGTGCTTGCGAGTGCTGACGAGCTTAGTGGTGAGGAAAAGAAAGAACTGTTGAGCGCATACAGAAACGTACGGAAAAGGCAGGAAATAGAGAGAAACCTCGCGGATGCCGTGGGAGCCCGGGAAGGAGAGGTTATCCTCGAGTTTAGCATAGCGGACCTCATGCTCAGCGAGCCTCGGTTGAAGGCCACCGAGATAAACGTTCTATTGGGTAATGGGGGAACCCAACCGTTAACCAAGGTCACACCACTTGCCAACGCCCTGAAAAGACGACAGACCCCGAGGTGGGCTGTACTTATAGCCGCTCCACAGGAGTACGTAAAAAAACTCCGCGAAAACTGGAAGAAAGTGCTATTCAGCTAACAACCGCCTCTTTATCTCTTTTTTAAGGTCTTCAATTAGCGCTATAAGCTCATCAGCGTCCCTCACCTCCTCAAGACTTTTCTTGGGTATCAGTGGAACATCTTCCACAATTTCAGTCCTTGTTCGCTGAAGTATAAAAACGCCCTCGCTGTTTACTACCTTGCCCACTTCCGCAACCATTTCGGCCCTACGCACTGTTGAGCGCGTTTTTTTCTCATCTATTCCCGTGAGAATCTTGAATTCGTTTTCCTTGGAAATCGCGTTAAAAGGAGCCCTCTTTACCTTTACCACCCCAAGACCGAGGTGCCTCAACCTCTCGAAGATTTCCCTCTCAAGGGGTGTCTCGGGAACCACGTCAAGCTTCGCTTCAACCCTTGAGTGAAGAACGTCGAGGGGCTCCGCAAGGGGTTCATCGAAGAGTTCTTCAAGCCTAACCGCCACGTCGAGTGAGACCGCCTGCTCTCCTTTCTCATAGTTCAGAATGCTCTTTCTTGAGACGCCCAAGATACGTGCGAGTTCGTTAACTGAATACCCATGCTTTTCCCTAAGTTCTCTCAGGAGCTTGCCGTTTATCCTTACGTAAAACCCGCCCCTTTCGGCAAAGATCGCTGGCAACTCGCTCTCCGCAATCACATGGTATAAAGTCTCTGGACTTAGAGCATACACACCAAATCTCTCGTAAACAACCCCCTCTTCCAGTTCGGAGTTCTTGGTTCTGAGCCCGACGATTAGGGGAGAGGCCTTAAAGAAGCTTGCCAGCCTTTTCAAATCCTCAGCCTGCTCCTCGGTAACGGTGTCTATGTTGACAACTACCTTAATGAAAAGAAGCAGGAAAAGCCCGCTCGCAACTATCTCAAAGCATGAACCCCTAAGATCCAGGCGAGCGGTTTTATAGCCCGTGCTCCTCAGTATGGCTTCAACGGTTCGGATTAATTTTTCCCTCTCCATCAGATTTAAATAGAACACTCGGTTATATAAACTTAAGGTGCGACCATGAGGGCCATCATCCTGAGGGGAAAGAAGGTATCCCTATCCATCCCAACGGTAGAAGATGTAAAGCGTGCCTGGATCTGGTGGAACGACAGAAGGGTGAGAAAGCACCTGACTTCCCCCGGAGAGATATTCTTCTACGAGGAAGAAATGGCCTGGTATGATACTCTCAAAAAGGAAAAAGAGAAAGAAAAGGTCTTCTCGATAATAGAAAATTCCTCGAAGTCCTTCGTGGGGTTGATCGGCCTCCACAAAATCGACCGATACAATGAACATGCCGAGTTGGGGTACTTCGTTGGTCCAGAATATTGGGGCCATGGTTTTGCCACAGAGGCCGTGGGACTTGCCCTTGAGTACGCCTTCATATGGTTAAAGCTGGGTAAGATCTACGCCCATGTCTTCGAGACTAACCTTCCTTCGATAAGGGTTCTGGAAAAGAATGGATTCCAGCTCGCAGGACGACTGAGGAGGCACCAATACGTTCCAGGAGAAGGCTTTGTTGATGTCCTGATCTATGAGAGGTTCCCGGGGGAGCAAACACGTCAGAACTATGTCCGCAGATACCCATGAAACGGCCCCGCAGAAAACAACCGAATGAGTGTGAGAAAAGGCGTTTGATTTTTAAAGTATGCGTCTTTCTCTTGACCATGCTCCTCCACATCGGAATCGACGACACCGACTCACCCAACGGCATGTGCACGACTTACCTCGGTGCCCTCCTTTACAGGGAGCTCTCCAGCATAGCGGAGCCGACAGACCTGCCAAAGCTTATCAGACTCAACCCGAACATCCCCTACAAAACAAGGGGCAACGGAGCGGTGGCGATGACCTTCGAGGTCGAGGAGGATTTGATCCCAGAAATCAAAGATGCCGTCCTCTTCTATGTAAATCAGCTCGCTGACTTCACCCACGAGAACACGAACCCAGGAGTTGTCTTCTTTGAAGGAAATATTTCAGAAAAGCTCCGCGAGTTTTCGCTTAAAGCTCTGAGGGAGCACGTTACGATCGAAGATGCCGAGCAAGTTGCCAGAAAAGTTGGGGCAGAGTACTTCAAGTTCAAGCTCGGAAGGGGGATAATAGGTGCCTTAGCTTCAATCGGCTATCCACTTAAACGCTTCACCTACGAGCTGTTAGCTTATCGCGAACCTGAAAACTGGGGGACGCCGAGAAGGCTTGATTCGGAGAGCGTTTTTATGGCAGACCGCTGGAGCTTTCCGTTCACCTACGACAACGTTGACCCCTACAAGAGGAGCGTCCTAATAACGCCCCACGGCAAGGACCCCGTCCTGGTTGGAATCCGCGGAATTGATGCCGGAAAAGTCCTCCAGACCTTCGAGAGGGTTGAGTTCGAGGAGCCAGTTGCTCTCTACCAGCTCTACAAGACCAACCAGAACACCGACGACCACTTGACTCCTAAAAAAATCGGCGAGCTGAAGCTCTACGACAGCGCTGTGGTTAGAGGAAGGGTTGTAAGTCCCTACTGGGAGAAAGGCCGGCACGTGTTCTTTGAGCTGGAAGACGAGACGGGTAAAATCAGAGTGGCGGCCTTCGAGCCGACGAAGAAGTTCCGCAACTGGGTCAGGAAGCTCCTGCCGGGCGATGAAATCATCGCGGCCGGTGGCATTAAGGAGCACGATGGAACCTTAACACTCAACCTCGAAAAGTTCTATCCCGTGAAGCTCGCCCCTAAAATCGAATACCAGAAGCCGAAGTGTCCCCGCTGTGGGGGGACGATGAAGAGCAAGGGTGATTACCTCAAGTGCAAGCGCTGCGGTTATAGAATGCCGAAGAAGCTCATTCCTGTCGAAGTCCCGCGTGAGCTGGAGATGAAAATCTACGAAGTGCCGCCAGACGCGAGAAAGCACCTGTC
Organism: Thermococcus sp.; assembly: GCA_026987155.1. Classification (GTDB taxonomy): domain Archaea; phylum Methanobacteriota_B; class Thermococci; order Thermococcales; family Thermococcaceae; genus Thermococcus. The sequence goes on from JALSNG010000107.1 coordinate 5,958, forward strand.
GAGGCCGCTGGTGCTGCCGGGTGGTGAGGAGAGGATTTTAGAAGCGTTGGAAAGTTTGAAGTGATAATTTGGATTAGCATAATCCCAATTATCATCAGGGAACGACCAAAGGCTTAAATAGTTTACTTGCAAGTAATTTACTGGTGGGTATAATGTTTATCAACAGAAGGGCCGAGCTCTCGATGCTGGAGGAGAGGTTCAGAGGTGGTAGAGCGGAGTTCATCGTCATTTACGGAAGGCGACGAGTAGGAAAAACGGCCCTGCTTCTTGAATTCCTAAGGAGGAACGGTGGGATTTACCTCCTCGCGAGGGAGACGAGTGAGATGGAGAACCTCAAGCGCTTCTCCCAGAGGGTCGCCGAGC
>JALSNG010000108.1 GCA_026987155.1 Thermococcus sp.
CGACTCCGAGGTGATTATCTCAAACTCAACGTAGTGGTTAACGTCAACAACCTCCAAGCTCGGATTTATCAGGTTCTCCACGCTGTAGCGGAACCAAGTTATTCCCGTATCAACCCCCACGTCCCAGCCGTCCATCATGAGGTTCTGTATCCCTATTAGATCCTTTGCATCCACATAATCAACGTAAACGGCCGACAGAACCTTAGACAGTCTCTCCTCCATAGGGATGTCGAGGACGATCTTTTTCCCGTTCCCGTCGATCACCACATTGTTTGCGTAGATTGCAATGCATGATTGCCCTGCATAGTTCCCCTCGTTGTCAAAATGAACTGGTATCAGCTGGCTGACGTCGTTCACGACTATGTCGTTTGCGAGCTTGTAGTAGCCGCTCTGGGTTATCATGGTGCACTCCGTTATGTAGCAGGGATTTTCGGGTGTGCATGGCCGTTCTTCACCCTTCACGGGGTAAAACGTCCCCATAATGCTAAATACAAGGAGCATTCCAATAATGAAAGCCCCCAGTCTTCTCATACTCCTCCCCCCTTTAGGAGCGGAAACGGGGCAGATACCAAAGGGAACATCAGCCTTTCCCCGCATTCTTTCCGAGGACCTTTTCAAGCTGAAGAACAAAGAAAGTCTCCTCCGCGCGGAGGACTCTAACTACCGTTTCCTTATCGATACCAGTGTTTCTACTTATGTACTCCACGAGCTCCTTCTTGATCTCCCCGAGCATTCTCAACCCCTCTCTGGAGAACTTTTGTAAAAACGAGTTGTATCAAGGTTATCCACGTGAGCTCTATGGAGATCTGTTCTGGGGTCGTCTTTGTGGCATCCCCATAGTCCTACCAACACAACCGGGAGAGATACGTCTGGAACCGTAGCCGGGACGCCCATGGAACCACCCGTTTAAGAATAGGCCTCGAAATACTTAGCCCCTGGGTTTGAGAAAAACCTTCAAACCCGGGGGCGGGTTTATAAAGGATCGGGAAAACCAATTGTTAGGTGACCCAAATGAAAACTGAAAGGGCCAAGGAGATACTCCTTCAGCTTTTGAAGATACCGTCTCCGTCTGGCCAGGAAGACAGGATAATGCTCCACATAATGGAGTTTTTGCATAAACTCGACTACGACGTTCACATCGAGAGCGACGGCCAGATAATAGACCTGGTCGTCAACCCTGAGGCCGAGCTCTTCTACGAGGTTCACGTTGATACCATACCGATCCGCGCGGAGCCCTTCGTGAGGGGCAACATAGTCTACGGAACCGGCGCGAGTGACATAAAGGGAGGAGCCGCGGCGATACTCCTCATGCTTGAAAACCTCCGGAGGGAGGGGAAAGACCTAAACGTTGGCATAGTCTTCGTCAGCGACGAGGAACTGGGAGGCAGGGGAAGCGCCCTCTTCATGGAGCGCTATAAACCAAAGATGGCCGTCGTTTTAGAGCCGACCGATTTGGAGGTCCACATAGCCCACGCCGGCAACATCGAAGCCTACTTCGAGGTTGACGGCAAGGAAGCTCACGGCGCCTGTCCGGAGAGCGGCCTTAATGCCATAGAGGAAACGTATAAGATGCTTGAGGAGATGAAGAAGCTTGAGCCGTTTAAGGCCAAGGGGAAATACTTCGACCCCCACATAGGGGTACAGGAACTCGTCTGCGAGAATCCCGTCTATCTAATCCCTGCCCTCTGCAAGGGCCGGCTTGAGGCGAGGCTTTTGCCGGAGCAAGAAGTCGAGGACGTACTCGATCTCCTTGACCCGATACTCGACGAGCACACACTCAAATACGAGTACACGGAGATATGGGACGGCTACGAGCTTGAGCCGGACGAGGAGATAGTTCAGCTGGCAAAGAAGGCGATGGAAGTTACGGATATAGATGAGTTCGGTGGAATGCGTAGCTGGACCGATGCGATAAACTTCATGTACAATGGCACCAGAACCATAGTCTTCGGACCGGGCAACCTCGACATATCGCACACCAAATTTGAGCGCATCGACGTCAGGGACGTGGTCACGGCGAGCGAGTTTTTGAAGGCTCTCAACGAGATTTACGGGAAGGGCGAGTGAGCTTTACTTTTTCCTTTTTGAGCCAAGGTCTTTAAGCAAGACCCAGCCAGTAACTGGTGGGGGGACATGTTGTTCAATCCCAAACCGAAAACGAGGAGAGAAGAGCTGTACGACCGCGAGGAGGAGCTTCCCCTGATTGAGAACTCAATAGAGAGGGCCTTCCACTCGTTGTACTCCTTGGAATCAGGCGTCTCGGCAAGAGCTCCATCCTAAACGTTGCACTAAACGAGCTCCCGTTCAGGAGTGTCAAGATAGATGCAAGAAAGGTCTACTCCGAGTTCGGAAGTGTTCCAAAGGAAACCCTCAGGTAAAGGGTAACCAGCAACTGGTGGGATTTAATCGAAACGTATTTATATATAATCTTGCTTATACTATCCTGGTGAAAGCTGTGAACTTCATAGACCGCGAGAGGGAAATGGAAATTCTCTCACGTGAGTGGAGAAAGCGGCCGTCCTTTGTCGTTCTCTACGGCAGGAGAAGGGTTGGGAAGACAAGGCTCATGCGCGAGTTCTCAAAGGACAAGAGGACGTTCTTCTTCACGTTTCCCGAGGCCATCAAGGAGGTCCAGATGAGGGAGTTTAAACGCGCGGTTGCCTCGTTCCTTGGGGACGAGCTGATCCTGAAGGTTGAGACGGATAACTGGTTTGATCTGCTAAGTTATCTCGCCGACAGAGCGGACGACTGTCTAGTAGTCCTTGACGAGTTCACCTACGCCATAAAGTCCGACCGAAAGATTTTGAGCGACCTTCAGCGGATCTGGGACGGAACTCTGGGGGAGAAAAACGTCATGCTCGTCATCTCTGGCTCCCTGCTCGGTATGATGTGGGACGACGTCCTGAGCTATGCTTCTCCCCTCTACGGCAGGAGGACGAGGAGCATCCACCTGAGGCCACTAAACTACACCAACGCCCTGAAGTTTTTCCAGGAGAGGGAATACGGGATAAAGGCTTACATGCTCGTTGGGGGAGTTCCGCCGTACCTGAGGCTCGCCTCTCGCTACTCCTCTGTTGAGGAATTTGTGAGGGAGGAGTTTCTGAGCGATTACGGCCTTTTCTACGACGAGCCGTACGTGATCCTCGGTGAAGAGCTGAGGGAACTGAAGACCTACTTCTCAATCCTCAGGGCGATTGCAGAGGGCAACAGGCGGCTTGAGAGGATCGCAAACTACCTTGGCCTTCCCGCGAGGAGCGTTTACCCCTACCTTGAGACCCTTATGAGGCTCGGCCTCGTTGAGAGAGAAACCCCACTCCTCGGAAGCAGAAAGGTCAGCCTGTACCGGATAAGCGACCCGGTTCTGCTGGTCTGGTTTCTCCTGACCTATCCGCAGATGGCCGACATAGCCTCCGGGACGGCCGGGCTCGATAACCTCTACAGGGTTTTTTCAGTTCGCTTCGAGGACCTGGCGAGGGAGTTCCTCATCACCAAAAGGCCGGTTGAGTTCGAAACCCTTGGCCGGTGGTGGTTTAAGGGTGAGGAGATTGACATCGTGGCCATAAACGGGAACGTCGCTAACCTGATTGAGGTTAAGTGGAGAAACCTGAGTGGGAGGGAGGCGAGAAGGGTTCTGAGGGATCTGGAAAGCAAATCAAAATTCGTGAGGTTTGAGGGGAGCTTTCGGTTCGGGGTTATCGCCAAAGAGGTAGAGGACAAGGAGGAGTTAAGTAGAGAGGGCTACCTCGTCTGGGACTTGGGGGACTTCCTTTGAAGGGCAAAGCTTTTCTTTTCTCTTTCAGTAGTTAGGTGGTGGTGTCATGTCGCTTTTGCCTTTGACCGGGATGTTCATATTCAAGGGGAAGAAGGAAAAAAGAAAAGACCTACGAGGAGATTCTGAAGGAGGCGGAGGAAAAATTTGGGGTGCCTGGGGACACGGTAAAAGAACTTGCGCACATACACGTATTCAATGCGGGCCTGCAGAGGTTGGTGCGGCACGCACACCCGGAAAAAGATCTGGAGCACGTCATGAATATAACAGGGTCCGTAGACCTTCTCCCAGACAACAGCAAAGAGCATGCAATATTGCTCAAAGGTGCATTTAGATATCATGTGAAAGATCCTTTGGTCCTCCTCAAGCAAGCAGGCATCGACATCGAGCCAGAACTTGAAGAATTCAGACAGTTTCTGGCGGAGATCAGCGGGAAGAAGGTAGAACCGAAAAAGGGGAGACGGGCAACTGAGATTCCAAAATCTTCTGGGAACTCATGGGGGGCAAGGCTCGAAGTCCTCTCCATCCTCAACAGCCTTGAGTTCTCTGGTTTTTCAGAGGAGACAAAGAGAAAGGCACTCGAAAAGCTCTCCTCCCGGATAGCCGAGCTCTCGAAGGAAAACCTACCGAAGGAGTTCTCCTCCAACTGGGCCCCTACACCTACGCTGTCGAGGCCATAAAGGGGAACGAGCCCGAGAGGTTGAGGGGGCTATAGGGAGAACAGGTCGTTGAGTTCAAAGACGAGTAAGCCTCTCTCTTCAAGCTTTTTCCTTCCCTCAACACCCCTTGCAATGAGGCCGAACAGCATCTCCTTCGTCCCCGTTCTGACGTATCTCGCCTTTCTTTCAAGACTTCTGAGGACTTCGCGGGCTCCATGGTAGGTCAGTTTACTCCACTTGACCTCGAAGAAGTATGCTTTGCCCTTTTTCAGCCCCACGAAGTCTATCTCCTCGCCTTTGCTCCACCATCTCCCGCCCTTCTCGAAGGCTAACTTTCTCCAGAGGAAGTCGGCAACGGCCATCTCAAAGACCTGCCCCATATAGTGGTCGAAGTTCTGTCTAACCTCCTCAAGAACCTCGCCGTAGAGCTCCCGCTCAACTCTCTCTCTGTTCGGATAGACGAAGCGGAACCAGAAGCGGAAGTAGTTATCGACGAACTCGTAGCGCGTGTTCCTTCTCTTCTCGGGCTCAAAGGCAGGATGGACCTTGGCTATTACCCGTATCCTCACGAGGTTGTCGAGGTAGCGCGAGACGGTTCCCCTGTCGAAGCCGGTGAAGTTCACTATCTCCCCGAAACTCGTCTTTCCGAAGGCTATGGCCTTGAGAATGGAAAAATAGCGCGCCGGCTCCCGGAACTCCTGTCTGAGGAGAAACTCCGCCTCCGTATAGAGAGGGCTCTCTTTCCTGAGGAAGAGCCTCTCAACGTTCTCCCAGAAAGATAGCCTTTCGTCAAACTGCCTCAGATAAGCCGGAATCCCGTCGGCCACGCCGTAGACCCTCATTAGATCCTCTGGAGAGTAGTGTGGAAGGAACTCCCTAACGTGCCAATATTTCAACGGTTTCACGTCGAGCTGCATGGTTCTTCTCCCGTAGAGCGGGCTCTTATACCCCAAGAGCCTCTCCATCATCCCTATCGATGAGCCCACGAGCACGAGCTTGACTTTTGAGTTCTGGATGTGGAGATCCCAGGCCTTCTGGAGGAGCGAGGGGAATGCGGAGTTCGATGAAACCAGGTAGGGAAGCTCGTCGATTATCACGACGAGTTTTTCTCCCCTTCTAGCCATGTAATCAAAGAGCTCGACCCAGTCGAGGTTGGAACGGGCTATTACATCGTCCCCCAGAAGCTCAGCAACCTTTTTCCGGAACTCCGCGAGGTTTTCCCGCTCGCTTCTCTCGTCGGCGAGGAAGTAAAGGTGCCTGAACCCTTCGACGGACTTCAGCACGAGGGCTGTCTTTCCGACCCTCCTCCTGCCGTAAATCACTATCAGCTCAGCTTTATTACTTTCAAAAGCATTCCTCAAGGCTTCGAGCTCGCTTTTTCTATTGACAAATTGTTGCATCATGATTAGACTAATCGTGTTGCAACTATTTAAGAATTTCGAAAGGCTTATTTCTTCTTGGGATGAAGTTTAGTGGGTGAAACCTTTGTCACTTCTGCCCTTGGCCGGGATGTTCATCTTTGGGGGGAAGAAGAAGAAAAAGAAGAGCTGGAAAGAAGTGTTTCAGGAACTCGCGGAGAAGCACGGCCTGCCAGTAGAGGTTATAGAAGCATTGGACGGCGCGAACATGCCATATAATGGGTACATTGAGTTCGTCCGAAGGATGGACCCCGAGGGGGACCTGAAAAGGGTAAAAAAAACCCTTGACGTGGATGAAACCGGCGATCTCTGGACAGCGCGCGCCGTCATAAATCACGAGTATCAGGGATACATCGGGAGAGAGAGGGACCCAAAATCCCGTGGATACAACATACTGCACGGTGCGCTGGCGGTGCTCATAGCGAACCATACTGGCAAGGAGCACGAGGAGATTGGATGGGCAGTAGGCGA
>JALSNG010000109.1 GCA_026987155.1 Thermococcus sp.
CTTAATCAAGCCCTCACGGAAGGCGTCCTCTATCATATTCCTCTCCGCCCTGCTCAGCCCTGCGTGGTGGAAGGCCACACCACCTCTGATGGCTTTTTTAAGCTTCTCGTTGGTCGGGTTCTCCTCAAGGGAATCCGCGAGCTCCTTAAGCTGCCTCATTTCAGGCCGGGTCAGGAGTTTTGCTACCTTTGAAGACAGGGAGACGGCTTCCTTTTCCGCCGAGCGGCGGGTGTTCACAAAGACGAGCGCCCCCTTACCCATCCTCACGGCACCTACAACAAGGGAGTACCAGTTCTCGGGGTAGCGGTCTATTTTGCCATCCTCCCAGATGAGCTCACCGAGGTGAAAGACGCCCTTCCTAAGCTCAACCGGCCGCCAGTCGCTCACAACGAGCTCTGCGTTGAGCCACTCCGCCAGCTCCTCTGCGTTTCCGACGGTGGCACTCAGGGCCAGAATCTGCGCCCTTCCAAGGAGATGGCTGAGAATCATCTCAAGGGTTGCACCGCGGTCGTAGGAGCCTATGAGGTGGACCTCATCAGCAATTACAAGCTTGACGTCTTTAATCCAGTTCGAGCCGTGCCTCAGGAGTGAGTCGAACTTTTCGGAGGTGGCAATGATTATGTCGTACCTCCCGAGCCACTCGTCGGTCGAGTCGTAGTCACCGGTGGTGGCCGCGACGCGAAGACCGAGGGGCTCCCATACTTTGAACTCCCGGTACTTTTCTTCAGCCAGAGCCTTGAGCGGGACGAGATATACGGCCTTTCCTCCCTCGCGGAGGAGCTTGTTCACCATAACTATCTCGCTCACAAGGGTCTTCCCGCTCGCGGTGGGGATAGCCAGAACGAGGTTTTTTCCCTCCAGGACGCCGCTCTTCAAAGCTTCAGCCTGCGGCGGATAAAGCTCCTCTATGCCCCTTCCGATTATTATCCTTTTAACCCTCTCATCAACGGGAAGTTCTTCTATTCTCATCTCCATCCCCAATAGGTAGGGAAAGCGTTTTATATGTTTTTGGCCTGTGGCAGGAAGCATGAAAATCCTACGAAAAGCTTAAATGAGATGGGAGCCGTAGATAGAGTGTAAAGCCTTTCAGCGGTGGTGAACATGGTCAGGTCGTATGTTTTGTTGACTGTTGAGATTGGTAAGGTTGAGAGCGTTATAGAGGCTCTCAAGCAGATTCCGGGTGTGACCAAGGCCGATGCCGTCACGGGGCCCTACGACGCAATAGTACACATTGAGGCAGGCGACCTCGGGGAGCTAACGAGAAAAATACTGCACGACATCCACAACATCGACGGCGTTATAGACACGACCACGGCAATAGTCGTGGAAATGGAAGAGGAGTGAGTCACCTCTTTTTCTTCCCGGATTTGTGCTTTTTGGGTTTGGATTGTTTGCTTCTGGCCTTCCTAATCTCACGTATCTTTTGGGCAAGCAGGCGGAGGCTTTTACCCTTTCCGTGGGGACTCTCCATCCTAACCATTCCCTTAAGCCTGTACTCCTCATCGAGACCGGCAAGGCGGGGGTTGAGCTTATTAGCGTCGAACTCAACAACCCTCATCCCAAGAGATTGAGCCGCGTCAACTATCTCATGGACGGACGGCCCTTCAACGGCAAGGTCCCCCCTTATCAACCTACCGTACTTTCGCGTGAGCCTTGCGTCAATCTCCGATGGCCAGACGATGAACTTCCCCATTAGACCACCTGAAAAGTTTAAAAAAAGGACGCTTAAAAACCCTTTTGGTGGGTGTAATGGCGTCATCTATCGAAGAATACCTCCTCGGGGAAGTTGACAAAGGCGAGATAATTCTCATCGAGCACTCCTCTCGCGTCCCCATCGAAGATCTATCCTGGAGCGTTCTCATGCCCTCCCTGACGAGCAGGGGAGGCGTTGTTGTATTGGACTTCTTCGGAGTTGGAAGCCTGCTCTTCAGAAACTACGAGAGAAAAGCTCCCGGAAAGGACTACAAAAGGCTCCTGGAAACCATGAAAGGCCTAAAGGTCGTTCAGATAGGACCGAGTGTAGTCAACTACGGGGAGGTTCTCGAAACGATAGTCCCCAGCGAAGATTCCCGGAACTTCCTCAAAAACTATCACGCAGTCATAAGCAGGATATCAAAGCTACCAAGGAAACCCAAGTACATGGTGGTGTTCGGTTTTGGAGAGTACATCTACTTCGGGGGAGACACCATCTTAAAAAACCTCCTAACGGCACTGGCCACTATACCCCTCGATGACTGGGCGGTGTTGGCTTTTATAAACGTGGACGTCCTTAAAAAAGAACAGCTGGCCCTCCTCGAATCTATATCCTCCGCGGCGTTCCACATAACGAAGGGGGGTATTGAAATCAGAAAGGTGAAGCGACGTGGAGAAAGGGAGTAAAGTCCTTCTCATAGACAGAAGGGGAAAGAGATACCTCGTCACCGTAGGGGAAAGGGAGTTCCATACCGATCTGGGGATACTGAACCTCGGCGAGCTCCTTGAAAAGAACTACGGAGAGACCATCCTCTCTCACAAGGGAGAGGAGTTCAAGATACTTAAACCCAGCCTCAGGGACTACATAGAGAAAATGAAGAGAGGGCCCCAGATAGTCCATCCAAAGGATGCAGGGATAATAATAACCTACGCCGGAATCTCTCCCGGGGACTTTGTTGTGGAAGCCGGGGTCGGCAGCGGGGCCCTAACTATATACCTGGCCAACGCAGTGGGGCCAATGGGTAAAGTCGTCAGCTATGAAGTGCGGGAGGACTTCGCACGGATAGCCGAGAGAAACATCACAGAAATCGGATTCGGGGAGAGGGTTAAGATAAAACTCAAGGACATCTACGAGGGAATAGACGAACGGAGAGTTGACCACGTAGTACTCGACCTGCCCCAGCCTGAAAGGGTTTTACCCCATGCGGTGAAAGCTCTAAAACCCGGCGGCTTTTTCGTTGCCTACACTCCCTGCGCAAACCAAGTCCATCGCTTTTACAGGGCCCTCGAAGAATACCGGGAACACTTTTACAAACCCCAGACCGTGGACGTCCTCGTAGTTGAACACGAGATCAAAAGGGAGTGCTTCAGACCGAGGACTATGAACATGCTGCACACGGGTTACATAACTTTCCTCAGGAAGCTGTAATCCCTTCATCGAAGGTTAAATAGGCCACAGTACCAAAGAGAATGACTCCACAGACTGCCTGGAAAAGGGGATTCCCCGGGAGTTTCACCACCTTCGAGACCAGATTGTAGAGCACAGGCCAGAACAGAGAGATTGATGTAAGAACAACCGCCAGAGAGTATATCTCTCGCTTCATGAAGCTCACCCCCAACGAGCTTTTTGTGAACGTTTTTTAAGATTTTCCCGGACCTCTCGATGATTATTTAGACACCAAAACCTTTGGTTGACAACATCTTTATAAGCACCATAAGTGGTAGTAGAGAATAGATGATCAAATCCGGACGTATGCACGGAGGTGTTCATATGTACAGGATATTAGACAAAAAGGAGCTCGCCATGAAGGAAGTATGGTATAAAATCCACGCTCCCCACGTGGCAAAGAAGGTCCAGCCTGGGCAGTTCGTCATAGTCAGGGCCTTCCCCAACGGTGAAAGGATTCCACTCACTCCCATCAGGTGGGACAGAGAGGAAGGCTGGATTGAGCTCGTCACTTTTGTGAGGGGAAAGACCACGATGAGGATGGCCAACGAGCTGAAGCCAGGGGATGCCCTGCTTAACGTGGCCGGTCCCCTCGGAAACCCAGCCGAGATGAAAAAGTTCGGAAAGATACTGGCCATAGGTCTGATAACGGGTATCGTTGAAGTGTTCCCCATAGCTAAGGCCTGGCAGGAGATAGGAAACGACGTGACGACCCTTCACGTTTCTCCAAACCCAATGGTGGTTCTTAGGGAAGACTTAGAGAATTCGGTTTCAAGGCATATCGTCGAGGGCTTCGACCTCCAGCCTGGCTGGGGCATGAACGAGATAGCCCAGGAACTCGTGAAAAGGGCTGTCGCCAAGGTTAAGGAGCTACTTGAGAGCGAGCACTGGGATCTGGTTTTCATAGTCGGGCCTGCCGGCGGCCAGAAGGCTGTGTTTGAAGTGGTTAAGGAGTACGGCATACCAATGGAAGCGGACCTGCACCCGATTATGGTGGACGGAACCGGTATGTGTGGCTCCTGCCGCGTAACTGTCGGTGGAGAAGTTAAATTCGCCTGCATAGACGGACCCGGTTTTGATGCCTACAAAGTGGATTGGGATGAGCTCATCCACAGGGTGGGCTTTTACACCGACATGGAAAAAAAAGCTATGGAGGAGTACATGAAACTCTTCAAGCAGACTCCCCAAGGAGGTGAACAGTGATGGCCGTCAAGAGGAAGATCATTAAAGAGCGCGTTCCAACGCCGGAGAGGCCAGTAGAGGAGAGGATAAAGAGCTTCGTCGAAGTCAACCTCGGCTACACCTTCGAGTTAGCGGTTAAGGAGGCCGAGCGCTGTCTGCAGTGCCCCTACAACTACGCCCCATGTATAAAGGGCTGTCCGGTGCACATAAACATACCGGGCTTCATAGGCAAGCTGGTTGAATATCGCAACGATCCCGATAAGGCCGTTAAAGAAGCTTTAAACGTCATCTGGGCATGCAACTCCCTGCCAGCAACCACAGGAAGGGTCTGCCCGCAGGAGGACCAGTGTGAGATGAACTGCGTCATGGGCAAGGTAGGGGACAAGATAAACATCGGGAAGCTTGAGAGGTTTGTGGCAGACTATGCCAGGGAGCACGGCATAGACGAGGAGCTCCTCTTTGAGATGGTGCCGAGGATAGAGAAGAAGGGCCAGAAAGTTGCCATAATCGGCGCAGGCCCGGCAGGACTTACCGCCGCTGGAGAATTAGCGAAGCTCGGCTACGACGTTACAATCTATGAGGCTCTGCACGAAGCCGGCGGAGTGCTCATGTACGGCATCCCGGAGTTCAGGTTGCCCAAGAGCATCGTCGAAAGCGAGATCGACAAGCTGAAAAAGCTGGGAGTTAAGATCCTGACGGATCACATAGTCGGGAAGACGGTAACCATGGAAGAGCTCCTAAAAGAGTACGACGCTGTGTTCATTGGCTCAGGCGCGGGAACACCGAGGCTCATCAACGCGCCCGGCATAAACCTCAACGGAATCTACACTGCCAACGAGTTCTTGACAAGGGTTAACCTTATGAAGGCCTACCTCTTCCCCGAGTACGATACCCCCGTCAAGGTTGGGAAGCGCGTCATAGTTATTGGGGCCGGGAACACGGGAATGGACGCTGCAAGGAGTGCGAGACGCTTTGGAGCGGAGGTGACGATAGCCTACCGCAGGGGAGAAGAGGACGTTTCCGCGAGGGTTGAAGAAGTCGAACACGCAAAAGAAGAGGGAATAAAATTCGTCTACTTCGTTAACCCCGTCGAGTTCATAGGCGACGAGAAGGGCAACGTTAAAGCCGTTAAATTCGAGAAGATGAAGGCTTTGGACGAGAGGGACAGTAGGGGCAAGAGGAAGATAGTCGGAACCGGCGAGTACGTGACGATAGAAGCTGACACCGTTATCATAGCCATTGGGAAGCATCCCAACAGACTAATCATCAACACTCCGGGCCTTGAAGTTGATAGGCGCGGAAAGATAGTTGTTAACGAGAACCTCATGACCAGCATTCCCGGCGTTTTCGCCGGTGGAGACGCGATAAGAGGAGAGGCGACGGTTATCTTGGCGATGGGCGACGGGAGAAAAGCGGCAAAGGCCATACACGAGTACCTCACGGAGAAGAGGGAAAGCCAGAACGCGTGAGCCCTTTTATTTTTCTTTGAAGCACGCTTCCAGTATAGGGTCCAAAATCACGTAGTGAACGTTCCCCCTTCGATTCTTTTCTCAAGGAAAGATGAATCCACAAGCCCCTTAAGGAGCCTCGCCAGGACGCTATCCGCTATGCTCCTACCCTCCTTTCTCTCAAGTCCCATATCTCGCGGTTCTCACGGAAGAAGGCGTTGATGGCACTCTCTATTCTCTTGTAGACGTCCATGCGGGAGTTTGAATTGACACCGCGGAGATCCACGAGAA
>JALSNG010000110.1 GCA_026987155.1 Thermococcus sp.
AAAATAGACCGCTACCCCGAGAACTGGTACTCCCTTGTTGTAGGTGCCGTGAGGATGGGTAAGGGGGCGCTCGTCTTTGTGAACACCCGCCGCTCGGCGGAAAAGGAAGCTGTCTCCCTGTCTTCAAAGGTAGCAAAACTCCTGACCCGGCCTGAAATGAGGCAGCTTAAGGAGCTCGCGGATTCCCTTGAGGAGAACCCGACCAACGAGAAGCTTAAAAAAGCCATCAGAGGTGGTGTGGCCTTCCACCACGCAGGGCTGAGCAGGGCGGAGAGGACTATGATAGAGGACGCCTTCCGTGAGGGCTTGATTAAGGTGATAACAGCAACGCCGACCCTTTCTGCCGGAATAAACCTTCCAGCGTTCCGCGTTATCATAAGGGACACCAAGCGCTATGCCAGCTTCGGCTGGACGGACATACCCGTCCTTGAGATACAGCAGATGATGGGAAGGGCAGGAAGGCCGAGGTACGACAGGGTTGGTGAGGCCATCATCGTGGCGAGAACCGAGGACCCAAAGAAGCTGATGGAGAGGTACATCCACGGAAAGCCGGAAAAACTGTTCTCGATGCTCGCCAACGAGCAGGCCTTCAGGAGTCAGGTTCTGGCTTTGATAACGAACTTCGGCGTTTCAAACTTCAGGGAGCTGATAGGCTTCCTTGAAAGGACCTTCTACTTCCATCAGAGGAAGGACACGAGCTCGATAGAGTACAAGGCAAAGGACATAGTCTACTTCCTTATCGAGAACGAGTTCGTGGACATGGACATGAACGACCGCTTCATAGCCCTTCCCTTCGGAAAGCGTACGTCTCAGCTCTACATCGATCCTCTGACGGCAAAGAAGTTCAAGGACGCCTTTCCGAAGCTTGAAAGAAACCCCAACCCCTTCGGAATCTTCCATCTGATTGCCTCGACGCCGGACATGGCAACGCTGAACGCCCGGAGGAGGGAGATGGAGGACTACCTGGACCTGGCGTATGAGTTCGAGGATAGGCTTTACACTAACATCCCCTACTACGAGGACTACCGGTTTCAGACCTTCTTGGGCGAAGTAAAGACCGCAAAAATCCTCCTTGACTGGATAAACGAGGTTCCTGAGACGAGAATATACGAGACCTACAACATAGACCCTGGAGACCTATATAGAATTTTAGAACTCGCGGACTGGCTGATGTATTCCCTGATAGAGCTCTACAAGCTCTTTGAGCCAAAGGAAGACGTGCTGAGCTACCTGAGAGACCTGCACCTCCGCCTGCGCCACGGCGTTCGCGAGGAGCTCCTTGAACTGGTTAAACTACCAAACATCGGAAGGAAGAGAGCCAGGGCATTGTACAACGCCGGCTTCAAAAGCAGAGAGGACATAATGCGCGCCAAGGTCAAGGACCTCCTGGAGGTTGAGGGCATCGGAATGAAGGTGGTTGAGGGACTGTTCAAACATTTTGGGGTCGAAATGCCTATGAACATGAAGAAAAAAGCTCGCAAGGGGAAACTTGATGACTTCCTCAGATAGGTTCGCCTTCTCTGATGAGAGGTCCTATTACGGTGAAAAGATTCCTGCCTGGGCTTAGTTTACGTTCGTGGGCCATTATATAGAGCTTGCCCCCTGTTCTCTGGCCAAGGAAGTATGTCAGGACGAAGACGAGTATCAGGGGAACTCCTTTAGAGTTCCAGCTCAAGCCCGCGAGGTAGCGCATGAGGACAACAAGGGGAACTGGTAGGTGAACCGCTAAGGCCCATTCGAGTTTGCTGTTCATCTCTCTGGCGTGCGCTCTCCAGAACCCAAAGGGGATGTTTACAAGGAAAGTACCTATGAGTCCGATTATAAACCATCCAAGGTTCATGTTCCCCACCATCCTGGTTAATGAGATAAACCTTAAAAATTTTTGCCCTCCTAACTCCAGCTAAGGCTTTTAAATCCCCCCGTTTTACTCTGGCGTGGGCACTATGATAATCATCGTGACTGGAATGCCCGGCTCAGGAAAGAGTAAAATCGTTAAGGAGTTTGAGCGGAGAGGCTTTCCCGCTGTTTCCATGGGTGACCTCGTGAGGGAGGAGACCCTAAAGAGGGGTCTGGAACTGACGAAGGAGAACGTGGCGAAGGTGAGCATTCGTCTCAGGCAGGAGCTCGGACAGAACGCGGTCGCAAAGCTTACCGTTGAGAGGTTAAAACTGCTTCTACAAAAAGCCCCCCTTGTGGTTGTCGATGGTGTTCGTTCCCTTGATGAGGTTGGCACTTTTCGGAGCGCCTTTCCCGAGGAGGAGATAGTAATTGTAGCTGTCCACACTCCCCCGAGAGAACGTTTTAAACGCTTGAGGGAGAGAGGACGCCACGATGATCCAAGGACATGGGAAGACTTCGAGGAGAGGGATTGGAAGGAGCTTAAATTTGGGATTGGGAATGTTATAGCCATGGCAGATTACATGGTTGTAAACGACTGCGGGAAAGAAGAATACAGAAAAAGGGTGGAGGAACTCGTGGAGAGAATTTTAACCGAGCATGGAGTCGAGTATGAGCATCACGTAGAAACCAGTGAAGAAGCCTAACGTTACTAACGTTTCGTTCGTTTCTCCCCTGTATATCTCCGGAATCATCTCCTTCACTGTAACGTAGAGCATTGCACCACCCGCTAAACCAAGACCGTAGGGCAGAAGCCAGCCGAAGATGGTGAAGAAGTAAGCGCCTAAGAGCACCATCGCCATCTCTGCGAAGCCGCTGAGAACGCCCATTGTAATCGGAAGCAATCTTTTCTTCTGTATTGCCGCCAGGGGAAGGGAGACTACAGTGCCTTCTGGAAAATCCTGGATCCCGATGGCTATGGTAGTTACGAGGCCCACCTCAAGGTTGTAAACGAGCGAAGTCCCGACCGCCATACCTTCTGGGAGGTTGTGAATTATCACCGCTATCACCAGAAGCCAAACCTTCCTGAGGCGATCTTTTAGGGATTTTGGACCTTCATAACCTCTGACAAGATGTTCGTGGGGTAAAAATCGGTCTATCGCGTGTATGAGGAGCACTCCAAGGAAGATGCCCACTCCAGCTGGAACAAATGAACCGGTCTCCTCGATCGCCGGCAAAATGAGAGAGGTGAAGCTCGCCACTACCATAACCCCGGCGGCGAAGCTCAGGGAGAAATCCACCCCACTATCGGGTATATTTTTGGCAAATATTGCAACCAGGGAACCTAAGGATGTCATTATGGCCACGAATAACCCTGCATAGAAGGCCACCCACATTATACTGCCGTTGGAGAGCGTTAAGATCCATTCCGCTAAGGAGCTAATGAAGTTCTCTAACATAGTTAGGTCGCCCTAATTATTGGGGAGGGTTGGGTTTATAAGTGTTGTCCCCATCTCGGTGTGGTGAGAACATGGAGCTGTTCGAGGAAGTTGAGGTCGAGGCCCACGTTTATCCTACCGAGGACATTGGGAAGGTCAAGAGAGCCATGCTGAACCTGATTCCGGATTTGGAGTTTGAAGCCTTCGAGAAGGGAGATTACATCATCCTAACTGGCAGAACGGACAGCAGAAAGGCCCTCAGTAGGCTCTACGAGCTCTTTCGTGGCCAGGCCATACTCGATACCGCACGCTCATTCCTCGAGGAAGGACACTTCGGAGAGGAGATTATCCTCAAGGTCAACAAGCAAGCGGCCTACGCAGGAGTTGTCAACTTCAACGAGGAAAGTCCCCTTGGGCCCATAACTATAATCATAAGGACGAAGGACCCTCAGAGGTTGATGAAGTGGCTCGCGCCGAGAACTAAGGACGGCGTTCCTGTGGAGTGAGTTAAACGTTTTCTTTTACGCAACCCATTTATAGAGGGTTGTTCTCTTTTCTCCCGGTGATAAAATGGCGTTCCTGAAGGTTGTCCCTCTTGAGAAGGCTCTTGAGGTCATAGACTCGTTTCCCCTGAAACCGGAAATCGAAACTGTTTTACTGAGCGAAGCCCTGGGCAGGGTTTTAGCCGAGGACGTGACATCACCGATAAACGTCCCGCCTTTCGACCGCGCCACCGTTGACGGTTATGCAGTTCGCGCAGAGGATACCTTCATGGCGAGCGAGAGCGAACCGGTTAAGCTGAAGGTCGTGGGGGAGATAAACGCTGGGGACACTCCTGCGGTAGAACTTAAACCCGGTGAGAGCGTTTACATCTCCACGGGTGCACCCTTGCCCAAGAATGCCAATGCGGTTATACAATTCGAGGACGTGGAGGGGGAAGGGGATGAAGTGGTAATCTACAAGCCTGCATATCCAGGCCTCGGCGTCATGAAGGCCGGAGCCGACATCCCGAAGGGGAAGATCCTTCTCAAACGCGGAACGAGGCTGACCTTCAAGGAGACGGCACTTCTCTCGGCGGTGGGCTTCTCGGAAGTCAAAGTCTTCAGAAAGCCAAGGGTTGCCGTTATAAGCACAGGAAACGAAGTGGTTCTTCCCGGTGAGGAACTCAAACCCGGCCAGATTTACGACATAAACGGCCGCGCCATAACGGACGCGGTCAGGGAGCTCGGTGGCGAGGCTCTTTTCCTCGGCATAGCCAGGGACGACCGCGAGAGCCTCAAGGAGCTCATCGAGAAGGGGATTGAGTGCTGCGACATCGTCATTTTAAGCGGCGGCGCGAGCGGTGGGATAAGGGATTTGACCAGCTCGATAATTGAAGAGCTCGGCGAAGTGAAGGTTCACGGCATAGCGATTCAGCCGGGCAAGCCGACGATAATCGGCCTGATCAACGGAAAGCCCGTCTTCGGTCTGCCGGGCTATCCAACGAGCTGTCTCACCAACTTCACCCTGCTCGTTGCACCGCTCCTCAGGAAGCTCATCGGGAGGGAAGGCGAGGTTAGGAAAGTCAAAAAGAGACTCGCCCACAAGGTCTTCTCCGTCAAGGGCAGGCGTCAGTTCCTGCCGGTCAGGGTAGAGGGGGGGAAAGCCGTACCGATACTCAAGGGAAGTGGCGCCGTTACGAGCTTCATCGATGCTGACGGTTTCACTGAGGTGCCCGAAAATACCGAGATACTTGAGGCGGAAGAAGAGGTGGAGGTTACCTTCTTCGGCTAACGAATTTTATCACCCAGCTCGTCAGTGCTCGATGCCCCCATGAATACCTTTATATAATCCAAGGTTCAACGTTCTATTTAACTGAGTCCATAACGGGCTGGTGATAGTATGAAGTATGGTTTAGAGCTTAGGCTGGTAATGGGTGCCCTTCTGCTGCTTGGAGTTGTCTCCTCCGCGACAGTTCATCCCGTGGCAGGTACTGGGTCTGTTTATCAAATAACTTCATGCGGGGTCGTCATAAGCAACCCGGGCTATTACGTGCTCACCTCGAATCTCTCAACGGGTGGGGACTACTGTATCCAAATCGCCACGAGCAATGTGGTTGTAGATGGCAAGGGGCATAGTATAACGTTGACGGGGAGCAGTGGCTTACACAAGGCCGTTGTGGCGTACTCTTCCAGTGGTTATCTGCGTAACATTACGGTCAAGAACCTTGTTGTAGTTGGTGTTAAAGCTCCCGTGTTTTATGGAATACACTATATGAACGTCGATGGTGGGGAGATCCTAAACAACACGATAAAGAGGATTGGTATAGGCGTTTACCTCGGGGGAGACTTCCCCTACGAAACCAAGAGCATGCATGTTATTGTGGCCAACAACACTATTGGGGACTACAACGAGTCCAACACTTTCATGACTGGGATCCTCCTTCTTGAAAATTCATCCTACAACGTCATAGCCAATAACACCATAATCACCAATCCAGTGACCGCTGGGAGCTCATCTACTGGAATTTACATCTATGGGGGGGTTAACAACAGCGTTGAAAACAATGCGTTCAATAATACGGGGATTGTTATAAACAGGGACATGCGGAACACTACGATACACGGCAACGTCATTCTGAACGCCCCAGTGGGGGTCCATATATCAAACCCGAACGTGAGCGATACAGTGATTTCGGACAATTTGTTTGAGTCCAGCATACCGACTGATATTTTTTCCGGTTTGAGCTTCGTTGGCGTTGGAAGTGGTTTCCTGAACGACACTCTCATAGTGAACAACA